>JBIPMR010000064.1:0-10408 GCA_044369025.1 Luteolibacter sp. | reverse complement strand
GGCCAGTGGGTTGACGTGATCGGCGAATCCAAGGGCCGCGGTTTCCAAGGTGCGGTCAAGCGCCACGGTTTCGGCGGTCTGAAAATGACCCACGGCTCCATGATGCACCGCAGAACGGGAGCGATCGGTTGCCGCTCGACCCCAGGTCGCGTTTGGAAGAACCAGAAGATGCCCGGCCACATGGGCACCACCCGTTCGACCATTCAGAATCTCAAGATCGTTGCCGTCCGTCCGGAAGACGGCGTCATCCTCGTCTCTGGCGCGGTTCCCGGTTCAAACGGCAACTACGTCACCGTCCGCCCAGCCAAGAAAAAGTCCGCCTGATCCGGTGGCATTTTGAAACCTCTCACGATTCACAGTCATGTCCGCTAAGACTTTCACCGCAGAAGACGCTCAAGCCGCCAACCTCGTGTTGGTAGGTGCCGAGAAGGGTCGCCAAGCCGTCCACGATCTCGTGGTCGCCTACCGCGCCAACCGCCGCACCGGCTCCGCTTGCACCAAGACCCGGGGCGAGGTCTCCGGCAACAACCGCAAGATCTACAAACAAAAAGGTACCGGTGGTGCCCGCCACGGCGACAAACGCGCCCCGATCTTCGTCGGCGGTGGTGTGGTCTTCGGACCCCGCCCTCGCGACTATTCCAAGAAGGTCCCGAAGACCGTCCGCAAGCTTGCTCTCCGCCGCACCCTCGGTGACCTGGTGAGCGCTGGCAAAGTCTTGAGCGTGGATTCGTTCACCGTCGCCGATGGCAAGACCAAATCCTTCGTGGCGGCGCTCGACGCCATCGCACCTCTCGGCAAGATCCTCGTGGTTGGAAACTCCTTCGACGACGCCACCTACCTCGCCGGCCGCAACGTCGCCTACGCCCAACTCGTCACGGGTTCGGACGTCAACGTCGAGCAACTCCTCCTCGCCAACACCATCATCCTCGTGGGTGATGCCGTGCAAACCCTCGCGGCTCGCACCGCCTGAACCCCGGACTGAATACCGAGATCATGAAAGACATTTACCAGGTCATTAAAAACGTCCGCCTCTCCGAGAAAGCCACCATGCTTCAGGAGACCAACAACGAGGTCACCCTCGAAGTGGACCGCAAGGCCAACAAGCTTGAAATCAAGCAGGCCGTCGAACAACTCTTCGGAAAAACCGTTCTGGCAGTCCGCACTGCCAATTACGACGGAAAACTCCGCCGCCAACGCCGTGCCGATGCCGGCCGCACCAATCACTGGAAAAAAGCCATCGTCCGCCTCAAGGAAGGCGAATCGCTCGATCTCGTCTAAGCGGTAAACCGCAGCTCCCAACGTCACACTTTAACGTTCGATTGTCATGCCCCTGAAAACTTTCAAGCCAATCACCCCGTCCGCTCGCTACAAGAATCTCCCGTCCTTCGACGAGATTACCAAGAGCAAGCCTGAGAAGAGCCTTCTCACCCCGCTCAAGCGCAGCGGCGGCCGCAACAACACCGGCCGCATCACCTGCCGCCACGTCGGTGGTGGCCACAAGCGTCATTACCGTCTCATTGACTTCCGTCGCGGCAAGCACGATGCCCCCGCCACCGTCGTCGGCATCGAATACGATCCCAACCGCACCTGCCGCATCGCCCTCATCCAGTATGAGGACGGCCAGAAATCCTACATCCTCGCCCCACTCGGCCTGGAAGTCGGAACCACCGTCGTCGCCGGCCAAAACGTCGCCCCGAAAACCGGCAACGCCATGCCACTCAGCGCGGTGCCGCTCGGAACTTCGATCCACAACATCGAGCTCATCCCGGGCAACGGCGGCAAAGTCGCCCGCGCCGCCGGCCAGCTCGCCGTGCTCTCCAACCGCGATGGCGGCTGGGCACTCGTGAAAATGCCTTCCGGTGAAATCCGCCGCTTCAACGACCGTTGCTTCTGCACGATCGGCCAGGTCGGCAACCGCGACCACATGAACGAAACTTCGGGCAAAGCCGGCCGCACCCGCTGGCAGGGCGTTCGCCCGACCGTCCGCGGCATGACGATGAACCCCGTTGACCACCCCAACGGTGGTGGCGAAGGCAAGTCGAAGTCCGGTGGTGGTCGCCAGCACCTTCTCAGCCCATGGGGCCACGCGAAGGGCCAGAAGACCCGCAACAAGAAGAAGACCACCAGCGTCTTCATCGTCGAGTCCCGCCACAAGGCGAAGCGCAAGTAATCCACCCGCGAACCATTTAACGCACTTTAATTATGCCACGTTCCCTCAAGAAAGGCCCATACGTTGATCAAAAGCTCCTTGCCAAGATCGACGCCGTCGCCGACGCCGGATCCGACCGCAAGCCCATCAAAACCTGGAGCCGCAAGTCGATGATCACCCCGGATTTCGTCAGCCATAACTTCGCGGTCCACAACGGCAAGACCTTCGTCCCCGTTTACGTCACCGAAAACATGGTCGGCCACAAACTCGGTGAATTCGCACCGACCCGGATCTTCCGTACCCACGGCGGCATCGGTAAGAAGTAATCCGCCTGTTTCAATTCCTCCACGTCCATGCGTTCCACCATCCATCTCAAAGCACTTGCCGCCGCCCTCGGGCTGTTGGCCTGCGCCGGGATGGCGGTGGGCCAAGCGCCTACCGCGGGGGAACTCCAGGAGATCATCACGACTCTCCAGGAGCAGAATCAGGCCCTTCAACGCAGCCTTGCCGAGGCAAACGGCGGAGAGAAACAGGCATCCGGGCAACTCGCTCAGGTCCGCCTGCAACTCAACGCCCTCGGCAAGAACCTTCTCGATGGGGGAGACGATCGCCTCGTCCAGGCCGCCGGTGATTTGCAACTCGCCAACGAGCGCATCACCCACCTGGAAGGATCGGTCACACGTCTGGCCGCAGCCGTCAACGAATACCTCCGCCAGGCGGTGGTGTCCGACCCGGATGCACGACTTCGTGTAGAAACTTCACTAAGAGAGCTTGACGCAGTCCTCGGACTACGCCAGAAGCCCCGCCCCGATGTTCGGACTGGCTCACTCCAGCAAGCCCGAATCGTCAGTCTCGATCAAGAAAGCGGCATGTTGGTTCTCAACCTCGGCGAAAGCCAGGGAGCCAAAATCGGCATGACCTTTCGCCTCACCCGCGGGCAACAGCCCTACGGAAAAGCCATTCTAGCCGACGTCCGCAAGGGCGTCAGTGGTGCCTTTGTCGAACACCTCGACAACGTCGCCGAAACTCCACGCCCCGGCGATCTCGCCGTTCTCGAAACACAAGCATCCGCGCAGTAACCACTCACAGTCCGACGACCCATGGAAGTCAAAAGCACCACCAAATTCGTACGTCTCTCGCCTAAAAAAGCGCGTGATGTCGCCCGTGAAATTCAAGGCCTCCCCGTATCGAGCGCCCTTGATATTTTGACCTTCACTCCCAAGAAAGCCGCGCAGCTCATCGGGAAGACCTTGAAGACCGCCATCGCCGATGCGGAAAACAATTTCTCCCTCGATGCGACCACGCTCGTCATCAAGGAAGCCGTCATCGGTGCCGGCCCGACCCTCCGCCGCTTCAAGCCGCGGGCCAAAGGTTCCGCCGGCCCGATCCTCAAGCGCACCAGCCACATTTCGATCACTCTCGTCGGCTCCGCCCCCGAGAAGAAAAAGAAAGTCGCCCGCAAGGCCGCCGCCAAACCCGTCGAAGACGCTCCAGCCGCCGCCGCAGCCGAAGCCTGAAACCCTCTCATTTAATCTCATTCCTCACCGACCATGGGCCAAAAAGTAAATCCGATCGCATTCCGTCTCGCCGTCAACAAAGACTGGCGCTCGAAGTGGTATGCCAGCGGCAAAGACTACACCAACAAGCTCCACGAAGACCTCGCGATTCGTGGCTACCTGAAGAACAAGCTCGTGAATGCTGGTTTGGCCCGTGTGGTCATCGAGCGTGCATGGAACAGCGTTCGCGTCACCCTTCACACCTCCCGCCCCGGCCTGATCATTGGTCGCCAGGGCAAGGAAATTGAGGTGATGACCAAAGACATCACCAACCTTTGCAAAGGTGCCCAGGTGAAGATTGACATCATCGAAATCCGCAAGCCGGAGCTCGATGCGCAACTCGTCGCCGAGCAGATCGCCGTGCAACTTGAGCGCCGGATCTCCTTCCGTCGCGCCATGAAGCGCGCCTTGCAAACCGCCATGGAATTCGGCGCCGAAGGCATTCGTCTCCGTTGCGCCGGCCGTCTCGGCGGTGCCGACATCGCCCGTGCTGAAGGCTATCGCGAAGGCAAAGTGCCATTGCAAACCCTCCGCGTCCCTCTCGACTACGGCTTCGCCGAAGCCCGCACCTTGTATGGCATCATCGGCATCAAGTGCTGGGTCAACAAGAAGGAAGACGACGGCACCGGCAAACAACCCCAAGGTCGCAACGACCGCGGTGACCGTGGCGGAGACCGCCGTGGTGGCGGCGGCGGAGATCGTGGAGGCGACCGTCGCCCGAACAACCGCAACTGATATTCCAACTCTCATTTTTCAACCAACATTTTTCCCTAGAAGGACCGAGCCATGCCTTTGATGCCCAAACGAACCAAGTTCCGCAAGAGCCACCGCGGAAGCCGCTCTGGCAATGCCCAGCGCGGAACCACCGTCGCCTTCGGTGACTTCGGTCTGCAAACCCTCGACCGCGGATGGATGACCAACCGCCAGATCGAAGCTTGCCGGATCGCGATCAACCGTTCCCTGAAACGGAAAGGAAAAGTCTGGATCCGGATTTTCCCACACAAATCCATCACTTCCCGCCCACCTGAAACCCGGATGGGTAAAGGCAAAGGCGCGGTCGAAGGCTGGGTAGCCGTGATCCGCCCGGGCAACATGCTCTTCGAAATCGGCGGTGTTCCAGAATCCGCCGCCAAAGAAGCCATGCGTCTCGCCTCCTACAAGTTGGGCATTCGCACCCGCCTCGTCTCCCGCAATCCGCACGCCTGATCCGTCCGATCAGACTCCATTCCCTATCCGCCCGAACCATGGCCAAAACCACAGCCAAAGAGACCCGCTCACTCACCGCTGACGAACTTCAGCTCCGTCTCCGCGAACTCAAGCAGGAAGCTCTCAACCTCCGCCTCCAGAAAGCCACCGGCTCTCTGGAAAACCCCGCACGTATCCGCCAGGTGCGTCGCGAAACCGCTCAAGTCCTCACGGCGGTCACCGCCAAGGCGAGCGCCTAATCCTTGCCAACGCCTAATCACTTCCACTTATGAGCGAGACTCCTCAGGACACTCAGATCCACCTCCGTAAAACCCGCGTCGGCGTGGTCATTTCCAACAAAATGGAAAAGACCATCGTGGTCGAACACGTGGCACGCGTTCCCCACCCGAAATTCAACAAAATCGTCAAGCGCACCAAGAAGTATTACGTGCACGACGAAACCAGCCAGGCCCAGATCGGCGACCGCGTGAAAATCGTCGAAACCCGCCCGCTCTCGAAGCTCAAGTGCTGGACCCTCGCCGAGGTGCTCACGCACTAATCATAAACGCTGAGATGCTGAAAAGCTGAAACGCTGAAAAAATTCAGCCCGCTTTTTCCTCATCTCAGCTCCAGCCCAATTTCCGCTTTTCAGCTTTTCAGAATCTCAGCTTTTACCACTACACAGTCATGATCCAGATGGAAACCATGCTCGTCGTCGCCGACAATACCGGCGCGCGCAGCGCAAAAATGATCGGCGTGCTCGGCAAGCGCAGCCGCACCGCCCGCATCGGTGATGTGATCACCTGCCACATCCGCGATTCCATCCCGACCGCCGCCGTCAAAAAAGGCAGCGTCGTCAAGGCCGTCGTCGTCCGCACCGCTTACCCGATCCGTCGTGCCGACGGCTCGATCCTGCGTTTCGATACCAACGCCATCGTCATCATCGACAAGGACAACAACCCGCGCGGCACCCGGATCTTCGGACCCGTTGCCCGTGAACTTCGCGAACGTCAGTTCATGAAGATTGTTTCTCTTGCACCTGAGGTTCTTTGACCCTAAGGCATTCCGCCAAGTCACAATTCATCCATTCCATCTCATGAGCCGTATCAAGACGCACGTCAAAAAAGGCGACCAAGTCGAAATCATCGCAGGCAATCACAAAGGTAAGCGCGGCACCGTGCTCCTCGTGAACGCCGCCAAGGGCAAGGTTACCGTCGAAGGCGGCCGCCCGATCATCAAGGCCACCAAGGCCACCGAAAGCGACGCCGGGGGTCTCAAGACCATCGATGGTCCCATCCATATCTCCAATGTCAAGAAAGTGGGCTGAAGCGATTCCGCTTCCGCCCGCGCTTAAGCGCCACAACCAACCGCGCTGACCCGCAAAAACACAATGAGCACTCCAGCACTCCAGCAATACTACAAGGACAAGGTCGTCCCGAGCCTCACCAAGCAGCTCGGCTACACCAATTCCCATCAGGTCCCACGCCTCGAAAAGATCGTGGTCACCTCCTGCATGGGCAAAGCCCCGGACCGCAAGGTCGCCGTTGACGACGCCGTCAACGAAATCCAGAAGATCACCGGACAACGCCCTTCCATCACCTACTCGAAGAAGGCCGTCGCCAACTTCAAGCTGCGCGAAGGTGAAGCCCTCGGCGCCCGCGTCACCCTCCGTGGCGCCCGCATGTGGGAGTTCCTCCACCGCTTCATCAACGTCACCGCACCCAACATCCGCGACTTCCGCGGGATTTCCTCCAAGTCGTTCGACGGCCGCGGAAATTACGCCTGCGGCATCACCGAGCAATCGATCTTCCCGGAAATCGAAATCGACCAGATCAAACGCCAGATCGGCTTCGACCTGATCTTCGTGACCACCGCCCCGAACGACGCCGAAGGACGCGCCCTCCTGATGGAGCTCGGGATGCCGTTCCGCGACATGAAAAAAGCCAACGAAGTTGAAGCCGAAGCGGCCGCTGCCAACTAACACACCGACCCACCTTTAAAAGAATCATCTGTTATGGCAGTTCTCACCGATCCAATTTCTGACTTCCTCACGCGTTTCAAAAACGCCGCCCGCGCCGGCAATGTGGAATTCACCGCACCTTATTCCAAGATCAAGGCGGACATCGCCCGCATCCTCCAGGAAGAAGGCTACATCTGGAAATACGAAGTCGTCACCGGCGACCGTACCACCCTCAAGCTCGCTCCGAAGTTCATCGACGGCCGCTCGGTCCTCACCGACCTCAAGCGCGTTTCCACCCCCGGCCGCCGCCACTACGTCGGTGCCAATGAAGTGCCGCGCGTGATGTCCGGCCTCGGCATCTCGATCCTTTCCACTTCGAAGGGCGTGATGTCCGGCGGCTCCGCCAAGAAACAAAACCTCGGCGGCGAACTCCTCGCCAACGTCTGGTAAACCCCAACTCGAAAAAAGGAAATACTACCATGTCACGAGTCGGACTTAAACCAATCTCTCTTCCTGAAAAGGTCGCCGTCAAACTTGATGGTCGCACCGTCATCGTCGAAGGCCCCAAGGGCAAACTCGACTTTGCCCTTCCGGACGGCATCTCACTCAAGAGCGAGGACGGCAACGTCGTCGTCTCCCGCGCCACCGAACTGCGTCAGCACAAAGCCCTTCACGGCACTGCCCGCAGCCTGGTCCAAAACATGATCGTCGGCGTTTCGCAGGGCTTCGTGAAGGACCTTGAAATCCACGGCGTCGGTCTCCGGGCCGCGGTCAAAGGCGCGGACCTCGACCTCTCACTCGGTCGTTCCCACCCGCTGCTTCACCCCATTCCCTCCGGACTCAGTGTCACGGTGGTGGAAAACACCAAGATCAAGGTGGAAGGCATCGACAAGCAACTCGTCGGTCAGTTCGCCGCCGAGGTCCGCGGGTTCTATCCGCCCGAGCCTTATAAAGGCAAAGGCGTTCGCTATGTCGGTGAAAAAGTTCGCCGCAAAGAAGGCAAGAGCGTCGGCAAATAATCCGTCACCGTCGCCCACAACCTCAAATTATTTACGGCACTATGAGCACTATCAATCGCAAGTCGATCCGCCGCCGCGTTCACAACCGCATCCGCCGCAAGGTGAGCGGAACCGCCGAACGCCCGCGTCTCGCAGTTCACTACTCGAATCAACACATCTACGCCCAGGTCATCGACGACTCGGTCGGCAAGACCCTGGTCTCCGCCTCCACCCTCGACAAATCCTTCGAAAAGGCCTCCTCGAACATCGAGAGCGCCCAGAAGGTCGGCGCACTCCTCGCGGAGCGCGCCAAGGGCTCGAACATCAGCGCAGTGGTCTTCGACCGCGGCGGTCACCTCTATCATGGTAAAGTCAAAGCCCTCGCCGACGCAGCTCGCGAAGCCGGACTCCAATTCTAACGCTCCGACCCGACAAATATCATGGTAACAATTCCAGAAAACGAAGTTCCGGCAACTCCAGCAGCAGCCCCAGCACCCCTGCCACTCGGCCCGGTTGCAGGCTCCGGCCAGTCAGGCGGCTATCAGGGCAATCGCGGCCAAGGCGGCGGTTATCAAGGCGGCGGCGGCGGTGGTGGCGGCTATCAGGGCGGTGGCGGCCAGGGCGGCCGCGGTCGCGGTGGCCCGCGTCGTGAAGAGCGCGCTGCTCCGACCGATGCCGAAGGCAACGAACTTTCCGAAAAGGTGGTCTTCATCAACCGCTGCGCCAAGGTCGTCAAAGGCGGACGTCGTTTCAGCTTCTCCGCGCTCGTCGTCACCGGCAACAAAGTCGGCAAGGTCGGTCTCGGTTACGGCAAAGCCAACGAAGTCGCTGACGCCATCAAGAAGGCCAGTGAAGGCGCCCGCAAGGTGCTCGTTCCGATGAGCATCGTCGATGGCACCATCCCTCACGAAATCTACGCCGAATACGGCGGCGGCAAGGTCCTCCTCAAGCCCGCGTCTCCCGGAACAGGCATCATCGCCGGTGGCGGTGTGCGTGCCGTTTGTGAAGCGGTCGGCATCCGTGACATCCTCGCCAAGTCGATGGGATCCTCCAACCACGCCAACGTGGTCAAGGCCACCCTCAAGGCGCTCTCCCAACTCCGCACCCGCGACCAGGTCCTCTCCGGCCGCGGCAAGAAAAAGCGCGAGAAGGCAATCTGATGTTAAAAGTTAGAGGTTATGGGTTATTTGGAATCCAGAGCTCTTGACTTCTAACAAATAACTCTCAACAAATAACTCTTCAAAAACAATGGAACTTCATTCATTCAGCCCGAATCCAGGCTCAAAGCACAAGGTCAAGCGCCTCGGTTGCGGCGAGAGCTCCGGTCACGGCAAAACCTCCTGCAAAGGCAACAAGGGTCAAAAGGCCCGCTCCGGTTCCGGCACCCGTGTCGGTTTCGAAGGCGGCCAGATGCCTCTTCACCGCCGTCTTCCCAAGCGCGGTTTCAACAACTACGACTTCCGCGACAAATTCTGTGTCTTCAACGTGGGTGAACTCGACGATCTTTTCGACGCAGGTGCCACCCTCGACGAAGCCGCCCTCAAAGGCCAGGGTCTCGTCAACGGCACCTATGACAAGATCAAGGTTCTTGGCATTGGCGAAGTCACCAAGGCGTTTCACCTCGTCGTGAACAACGCCAGTGCTTCCGCTCGTGAGAAGATCGAAAAAGCCGGCGGGACGGTCAACGCACCGATTGCTTGATCTTCCCCGCTTTTGATCTCTGATTTCCGATGAGGAAGCGCATCCGCGCTTCCTCATCGTGTTTATAACCCACGCGTCATTTTTTTCACACACCTGCCATGATTTCTGCGTTTACGAACACCTGGAAAATCCCGGAACTCCGGGACCGCATTTTATTCACCCTCGCCCTCATCGTCATCATCCGCCTGGGCGTGCACATCACGCTTCCCGGCGTCGATGCCACGGTCATCAAGGAGTGGCTCGATGTCCAACAGAGCAAGGATCCCTCCCAGGGTGGAGGTATCACCGCCCTTCTCACGGTGTTCTCCGGAGGTGGTCTCACCCAGGCAGGGATTTTCGCGCTGGGCATCATGCCCTACATCTCCGCATCGATCATGGTGCAGTTGATGACTGCGGTCGTGCCGAAACTTTCCCGCCTCGCCCGCGAGGATGGTGGACGCCAGAAAATCACCCAATACACCCGTTACATCACGATCGGTATCGCGATCGTCCAAGGGTTCTTCGTTGCGAAATCCCTAACCAACCCTGGCAGCATTCCTTACATGACGGGGATCGACCTGATCGGGCGGCCATTGGTTCCGGATCCAAGTGCCATGTGGATGGCGTTGACTGTCGTGACCATTGTCGCGGGCACCGTGTTGCTGATGTGGATCGGTGACCAGATCACCGAAAAAGGCATCGGTAACGGAATCTCCATCATCATCACCGTCAACATCATTTCGGCCCTCCCCGGCGCTTTGATCCAGGCGTGGAAATTCTTCGTCACCGGCGAAGGTGTCAGCCCGTTCAACTCGATCATGATGGTCGTGATGATCGCCCTGTTGCTCGTGGTCATCGCCGGCACCATTGCGATCACTCA
>JBIPMR010000276.1:0-5410 GCA_044369025.1 Luteolibacter sp. | reverse complement strand
GATCGCGGTGCAATACGCCAAGCGGGTCGTCGGCCGCAAGCAATTCGGCGGTCAAACCCAATATCTGCCGCTCAAGGTGAACTACGCCGGCGTGATGCCCGTCATTTTCGCCACCGCGGTTCTATCACTCCCGCCGATCATGCTTCAGATGATCCCGGGTGTCGGCAGCCAGCCATGGGCGGTGAAACTCGGCGGCGAGCTCGCCGGCGGCGGCACCTGGTATTACATCCTCGGGGCGGTCGGTATTTTCCTCTTCTCCTACTTCTGGGTGGCGATGATGTTCCAGCCTTCGCAAATTTCCGAGGACCTCAAACGCAACGGCGGTTACATTCCCGGCGTCCGTCCCGGCAAGCCGACTGCGGATTTCCTCGATTTCACCATGACCCGGCTCACTTTCGCAGGCGCCTTGTTCCTGGCCGTTCTCTTCATCCTTCCGGTCCTGACGGGAGCGCTTGTCGGCCTTCCTCCCGGTTCGATGATCCTCCAGTTCTTCGGCGGCACCTCGCTGCTGATCATGGTGGGCGTGGTGCTCGACGTGATGCGCCAGGTGGAAACCCAGCTCTTGCAAAAACATTACGACGGTTTCCTCCGCAAGGGCAAACTCAAGGGCCGTTATGACCGGCTCAACCAGAATTCCGGTGCCGCTCCGCGCTCCGCCATTCTCTATCTGTGGGTCGTCATCGCCATCCTGATCGTGCTTGGGATCACGGCTTTCATTTACAACCGCATCCATTGATCGATTCTGCTGCCAGACCGCTTCGTGTCGTCCTGCTTGGCCCTCCGGCCTCCGGCAAGGGCACTCAGGGACGGCGGCTCGCGACAAGCCTCGGGCTGGGTTATCTCAGCACCGGGGCTTTGCTCCGTGAGCAGGTGGAAAACGGCACCCGGCTCGGCCAGCAGGCCAAACCGCTCCTCGACCGCGGTGAATACCTGCCCGACGAGTTGATGTGCCCGATCCTCGCCGGGTGGCTCGGCCAACAGACGGGCGGCTGGGTGCTCGATGGCTTTCCGCGCAGCCTGCCCCAGGCGGTTTTTCTCGACGCTTGGCTGGACCGCAACCACCAGGCGCTCGCCGCCGCGGTCTCGCTCGAAGTGCCCTATCAGGAACTTCTCGACCGCATCCAGGAGCGGGTGGAATGCCCGGATTGCCGCTGGTCCGGCCAGCGTCCGCAATTGTTGGCTGGAAATCTCTGCCCCGTCTGCCAGTCGCCGGCCGGGCCGCGCGCCGACGACAGCGAGGCGAATTTCCGCAGCCGCCACGCGGAGTTTGTCTCCCTGACCCAACCCGTGATCGACCACTATCAAAAACTCGGCAAGCTCCGCCTCGCAGACGCCACCGCGCCGCAGGACGAGGTCGCCGCCCGGATTCTCTCCCACTTTTCCCCGCTGGTGTGAAAATTGGATCTTCCATCATTCGTGCCTTCAACAACGTGTCCCGCAGAAACCGCATTCCTATCAAAACCCCGCGTGAAATCGATTTCATGCGCAAGGCCGGAGCCGTCGCCTCCACCATTCTCCAGGCGCTCGCCAAGCAAGTCGCGCCCGGCCGCACCACCCGCGAGATTGACTTGTTAGCTGCCGATCTGATGCGCGAGCATGATTGCAAGAGCGCCTTTCTCGGTTACCGCGGATTTCCCGGCTACACCTGCATTTCGATCAACGAGGAGGTCGTGCACGGCATCGGCGGACCGCGCAAGATCGCTCCGGGCGACATCGTGAAAATCGACGTCGGCATCGTGAAGAGCGGCTTCATCGGCGACAATGCGACCACCGTCGCTGCCGGCGACATCCCTCTGGAGACCAAGCGGCTGTTAGCCGTCACCGAGCAATCGCTGTTCGAGGCCATCAGCCACGCGCGCGCCGGGCGCAAGCTCTCCGACCTCTGCGCCTCCGTCGAAGACTTCGCCAAACCGCGCGGCTTCACCATCGTCCGCGAATTCGTCGGCCACGGCGTCGGTCGCCGCTTGCACGAAGAACCGCAGGTGCCGAACTACCGTCCGCAAGGCAAGTCCGCCACCCTGATGCCCGGCATGACGCTCGCCATCGAGCCGATGGTCAACGCCGGGGTTCCATCCGTGAGGATTCTCGACGATGGCTGGACCGTCATCACCGAGGACAAAAAACCCTCCGCCCATTTCGAGCACACCGTGCTCATCACCTCCGGCGATCCGGAAATCCTCACCTGGCGTCCGCGCGAGGCGCTGCCCGAAATGCTCGGATTACCGGCTTGGTAAGGAGGGTGGGACTCCGGCCCACCCAGCTGCCGCGAGGCAAAGCGCCGCGCGAAGCGCTTCTCTCTCACTTCCCATCCGCTGGGTGGGCCGAAGTCCCACTCTCCTTACGCTCTCCCCTCAAAGCCCCTTGAACCCGCCGTATTCCTGATAGGTTCCGGTCGGCATGGCGGCGGGCCGCCATTCGCGGTTCAGGCGGCGGTATTTGGTGATGAACTGGGTGGGATCCGCCCAGTTGACCAGATCTGCGGGCACGCCGCGGCGGGCCATGCCGATGGTCAGATTGTGGCGGATTTCAAAATGCAAATGCGCCGGGTACATGCCGAAATTGCTGCCAATGGTGCCGATCTGCTGGCCGCGTTTGACCGCCTGGCCGACCTTGACCATGATTTGATTGAGGTGGCCGTTGAGCGTGTCACAGAATTTCACCTCGCCGCTGGCCGGATCGCGGTAGGCGTGGCGGGTCAGGACCACATTGCCCCAGCCGCTGCGGACGTTGTGGGCGAAGGTGACGATGCCGTCGGCGATGGCGTAAACCGGATCACCGAGGTCGCTGTCGCCGCCGGAGCGGCCATTCCAGTCCTCACCGAAATGTTGCGGCGCACGCAAGCGCAGGCCGCGGGCTTTGTAGTAGCCATCCGCGTTGGGCTTGCCGACCGGGAAATCAAATCCATCCGCGAGATTGATTTTCACCGTCTGGCCGAAGGCGCTGGCGGCGAGCAGGATGCCGAAGGCCAGCAGCCAGGTTCCGAGAAGTTGAGGTTTTTTGGGTCCAACACGGGTCATTGCCATCACTCCACTCTCGCGTGTGCTTTGTCGCAAGCGCAAAAAAAACGGCATGACCGCGAAGGTCATGCCGCTTTGAAAGGCCGCGCGCCGATTTGGATCAGCGTTCCTCGCCGATGCGAATCGGGCGATAGCCGCCGATGGACTTGAAGTAGAGCATCAGCAGCAGGTAAATGACCGCCATGCCCGCCGGGATGAAGGAGTCCACCTTGAGGGTGTTCCGGTTGCCTTGGATGTCCGCGGCGATGACCGATTTCTGGGCATCGCTGCGCTCCTCAACGGCGAGTTTCTTGGCGTCTTCGAGGCGCTTGCCATCCAGCGGCACGACTTCGTCAAAGGCGAGGAACTTGCTGGTGGATTCCGTGTTTTTCCATTCTTCGAACAGCGGGGCATCCACTTTGCGGAGTTCTTCGGCGGCGAAGCGGTCCTTGGCATAGCCCAAGCCGGGACCACCGATGAGACCGGCGGACATCATGCCGATGCCGCCCATCAGGCTCATCGCGATCGCGCCGGTGCTCGGGAAGCGGTCGCCGACGACGGCCAACATGGTGGGCCAGAAGAAGGTTTTGCCGAAGGCATAGACCAGCAGCGCGCCGAGTGCGGGGCCGAAGGTGGAGACGGCGCTGACCAGGTTCAGGCCGAGGCAGGCGAGCAGGGCGCAGACGAAGAGCAGGCCGATCGGCTTGAGGCCGAGGCGGGTTTCGATGAAATGGGCGCAGAAGCGCAGCAGGAACATCATCAGCGAGGTGAAGACGAACAGGATTTTTCCTTGGGTCGGGGTGAGGATCGCGCCGGTGATGTTTTGAATCCAGCCGTCGGTGCCGAGCTCGACCGCGCCAACCAGCGCATGGGTGATGAACAGCACGAAGAGCAGCCAGTGACCGATGGCGAATTGGGTGATCGCGCCGATCCAGGCAAGCAGCCCGAGAGCCACGCCTGCCGAGAGGATGGTGGACAAGGTGGTGTTGCCTCCGACGAGCGGGGTGATGGTGCCCTTGAAGAACAGATAGAGCATGAAGCAGACGACCGCGCCGCCGAGCAGGCCGACGTCCTTGAACATTTCGCCGATCCGCAGGCCCTTGCTGGAGGCTTCCGATTTCGGGTATTTCTGGCCGAAGAACATCGCACCGTAAGCAACGGTCGGGACCAGATAGAGGGCCAGCTGCCATTTCCAGTTCCAGGCGTTGTCGCCACTGCCGAGGGTCCAGCCGATCAGACCGCCGAAGACCATGCCGAGCGGCCAGCTGGCGTGGAGGATGTTGAGGTAGTGGTTCCGGGCGTTCGGGAAGAGGGTGGCGACGAGCGGGTTGGCGACCGCTTCCAAAGTGCCGTTGGCGGCACCGAAGGCGAACATGCCCCAGAACAGGACCTGATAGGCGGCTTCGGTGGTCATGCCCGGCATGGCCGTGAAGGTGATGAAGGCGGAAAGCACGTGGAGGGCGAAGGCGGCGATGACGAGTTTGCCGTAGCCGATTTTATCCACGATGATGCCGCCGATGATGATGCCGAAACAAAAGCTGGTGAAACCGGCCCCGCCGATCGCACCGAGCTGGGCGCCGGTGAAGTTGAACTCGGACGCCCAGTTTCCGAAGATCCCTCCACGGATTCCGAATCCGACTCCGGCGGCTAAAATGGCGGTGAAACCGGCCCAGAGGAGCCGTTTGGCGTTTGGCACTGTTGATGCGTCGATTTGTGTCATGGGTTCGTAGGTGTTGGCGGGGATTATCGGTTAATCGCGAGGATGGCAAGGATCGGCGTGAAAAATGTTTGATTTGCAGCCGTTGCGTGCATCGGCGTGGGCGTTACCCTCCACCGCGTGGGGATCTTTCACAGGTCCTGGTTTTGATGGGTGCCGCTGGCGGGGGAGTTGGAGAAAACGATGCACTGGTCGAGCAGGGCATCCGCAGCCACCGTGCAACCCGGCCAGACGACCGAGTTTCTCACGATCGCTCCGGCTTCGATCACCGCGCCCGGGCCGACGACCGAGTTTTCCAAATACGCGGCGCTGTCCACCTGCGCATCCGGGTGGATGGCGGGGGCGAGTCCGAGGTCCTGATGGGCCTGGAGGTAGGATTTGCGGTCGCCGAGATCAAGCCAGACGCCCTCGTCGAGCGTGATCGCCCCGAGCAGGCCGTTTTTCGCCAACTCGAGAAACGCGGGAATCACCGAAATTTTGGCCGCCGCCGGGATCAGGCCGAGGAAGGCGGGATCGATGCAGTAGATGCCGGAGAAAACGTGGGTGCCGCTGGCGACGCCGAGGGTGTGGTGGATGTCGAGGATGCGCTTGCCGGTGGGATCGAGCGCGATGTGTTTGGCCACGCCGTGGGAGCGCAGGGCGAGCGTGACCGGCAGGCTGGATCTTTGATGCGCGGCGATGAGTTTCTCCAACGGCA
>JBIPMR010000306.1:0-5072 GCA_044369025.1 Luteolibacter sp. | reverse complement strand
GCGAGCTGCGGGTTGGTTTTTCCAAGGCCGTTGAAATCGGTGATGTTCTCGCCGTCGCGCTGGATGCGGACTTGGGAGAGGATGAAGAAAACGCCGAGCGTCATGATCAGATAGGTGGCGAGGTAGAAGGAAACCGCCTTGGCGGAGCCGAGGGATGCGGCGGTTTCGGGCTTGCCGGCGGCGAGGGCGAGCAGCAGGAATCCGGCGTGGGCGATGGAGGAATACGCGAGCAGGCGCTTGAAGTTCGTTTGCGGGATGGCGGCGAGGTTGCCGAACAGCAGGGTGGCGCTGGAGAGGATCAGCAGGATGGTGAGCACCGGGCCGCGGGTGGTTTCATTGATGAGGAATGGCTCGAGGAAACGGATGGTGAGGATGAAACCGGCGGCTTTGGAGCCGACGGATAGAAACGCGGTGGTGGGGGTGGGCGCACCTTGATAGACATCGGGGATCCAGACCTGCATCGGGACGGCGCCCATTTTGAAACCGAGACCGACGAGCACGAGGGCGATGCCGAAGAGCAGGCCGGTGGGATTCGCAATATCGGATTCGAGGTTGGAGAGTTCGGCCAGGTTCATGGTGCCGGTGGTGCCGTAAACCCAGGCGATGCCGTAAACCAGGAAGCCGGTGCTGAGTGCGCCGAGGATGAGGTATTTCACGCCGGCTTCGAGCGAGCCGACGTTGCGGCGCATGTAGGCGACGAGGATGTAGAAGGTGATGGTGACGAGTTCGAGCGCGACGAAGGCGCTGGCGAGGTCCTTGGCGGAGGCGAGCCACATCATCCCGGCGCAGGCGAAGACGGGCAGGCAGTAGAATTCGCCGGTGCCGGATTCGGAGTTGGGATGTTCGGTGAAACGCGAGAGGATCTTGCGGTAATCCACGGCCATCAGCAGGACCAGGATGGTGCAGACAAGCGCGAAGCCTTTGTAGAATCGAGCAAGCGGGTCGAATTGATAGAAGTTCCACAGCGGCCACTGCGCCCAGCTAGCGTCGGGTTTCGCATCCGGTCCGATGGCGATGAACAGCAGGCCGAGGATGGCTGTTAGGCAGGCGGCGGCGGCGATGCCGACCCAGGCTTTGCTTTTGCAGGAGCAAAACGCTTCGGCCATCAGCAGGAGGATGCCGATGGTGACGGTGAGGGCTTCGAGGGAGTAGGCGGGCATGGGATGGGAAGAAGAGGTCTGATAGGTCCTATGGGACTTATTTTAGAAGATTGAGCAAAAGGTTCGGGCAAAGGCCGACGGCAAACAGCGCGATGACCAGCAACAGCGCGGGGATGCGGTCGGAGAGCGTGAGATCGGCGGCGGCTTCGGTGGCTTTCACGGCGGGGCCCTGGAAGATGTTCCGATAGGCGCGCAGCATGTAAACGGCGGAGATGACCACTCCCCAGATCGAAAGGATGCAGGCGATCTGGACCGGGCCGAGACCTGATGTGCCGTTGTAGCCCTTGAAGGCGGAGAGGAACACGAGCACCTCGCCGGAGAAATTCGCGAGCCCGGGAAGGCCGATCGAGGCCATCGCCGCGATGCCGAAAATGAAGGCGAGCCCGGGGGCGGATTTGGCGAGCCCGCCGAGTTCCTGGAGGTCGAGCGAGCCGGTGTTGCGTTCGATGCGGTCGGCGAGGCCGAACAGCAGGGCGATGGACACGCCGTGGGCGAACATCAGCACCACGGCGGCGGGCAGGGCGAGCGGGTTTTCCGGAAAGGCGATCAGCGCGGCGATGGCGAGGAAGATATAGCCCATGTGCATCACCGAGGAATTGCCTAACATCAGGTCGAGGCGTTTCTGGGAGATGGTCACCCAGCCGACCCACAGCACGTTGCCTAACAAAAGCACCAGCAGCGGGGTGAGCCAGTATTGCAACCCTTCCGGCACGAGCGGGATGGCGAGGCGGAGAATGCCGTAGAGGCCGAATTTTTTCAGGACGCCGGCGTGCAGCATGGCGACGGGCGCCGGGGCGCTGGCATAGGCGGGAGCGGCCCACGAGTGGAACGGGAACAGCGAGACGAGCGTGCCGAAGCCGACGATGAGCAGGGCGGCGATGGCGATCTGTGAGGTGGGATCGACCTTGCCGGCGGCGGCGACCATTTTGGCCATGTCGAGGGTGCCGGTTAGATTCGAAAGCCAGACGAGGCCGGCGAGCAGGACGATGGACCCGAGGCCGAGATAGATGGTGATTTTCCAGGCGGCGGCGCGGCGGTCGCCGCGGCCGAGGATGCCGATCATCAGGAAGGTGGGGATGAGGGCGAGTTCGTGGAATGCGTAGAAGAAGAACAAATCGGTGGCGGCGAAGGCCCCGAGCGCGCCGCCGGAGATGAGCAGCGAGGAGCCGAAGTAAAGTTTCTCACGGCCTTCCGGAGCCTTGCCGGAAAGCACGGCGGCGAGGGTGACGATCACCGAGAGCAGCACCATGATCACGCTCATGCCATCGGGAAAACCGAAGGCGAGGTTCATCGCGGGTTTTTCGAGGACGGGCACGGAGAAGGCCCAGAAGCCGGATTTCCAAGAGCATGCGGCGAAGAGGCCGAGCGCGAGATTGACGGCGGAGGCGGCGATGGCCGTCAGGCGGGCGGGCGCGCCGAACAGAATCGCGATGAAGGCGAGGATCGGAAGGAAGACGAGGAGGGCGAGCATTATGAAAGGTTGCTAGGTTTCGGGCGAAATGAATTTCGCGGTCCGGTTAGAAAGCGGTGTAGTAAACGACGAGGATGACTCCGATGCCGAAGGCGAAGGCGTAGCCCTGGAGGCTGCCGGACTGGACTTTGCGGAAAAGATTGCCGGTGCTTTCGGCGGCGCGGCTGAAGCCGCCGACGATCAGGCCGTTGATGACGAGTTCGTCGAAGAAGGCGATGATGGCGGCGAAGGCATCCTGGAAATAACGGACGAGGAAGTTGTCGTAGATGCCGTCGATGTAGAAACGGTTCCGGAAAAGCGGGATGGAGACGGGGTCTTTTTCCTTGCCGGCGTAGAGCAGGAATCCGCCACCGGCGCCGATGACGAGTGCGCCGAGGGAGATCCAGAACAGGAAGTTCAGGTGGAATTCCCCGGCATGTGCAGGCAGCGCGGGGGCGAGGTTTCCTGCGACAAACGGGAAACCGGCGGTCAGTCCTAACACCGCGAGGATGGCGAGCGGGACGAACATCAGTGGCCCGACTTCGTGCGCGTGATCGGCATTCTCCGATTTGGCCTTGCCGAGGAAGGCGATGACGAAAAGCCGGGTCATGTAAAACGGGGTGAGCACGGCGACAAAGACGGCGATCCAGAAGAGGAATTTGTGTTTCTCGAATGCGGCTTCGAGGATGAGTTCCTTGGAGAAGAATCCGGAGGTGAAGGGCACCGCGATCAAGGCGGCGAAGCCGATGGCGAAGGTGATTCCGGTGATCGGCATCTTCTTGAGCAGGCCACCCATTTTCCAGATGTCCTGCTCGTGGTGGCAGGCGTAGATGACCGCGCCGGAGCCGAGGAAGAGCAGCGCCTTGAACCAGGCGTGGGTGAACAGGTGGAACATGCCGGCTTCGCCGGCGACGAGGCCGACGGCCATCACCATGTAGCCGAGCTGGGAGAGGGTGGAGTAGGCGAGCACGCGCTTGATGTCGTCCTGCTGGGTGGCCATCAGCGCGGCGACGAGTGCGGTTAGACCGCCGGTCCAGGCGATGATGGTGCTGGCGGCCAGGCCTTCGAAGACTTCGAAACCGAGCGAGAATTGCAGGCGGAAAAGCATGTAAACCCCGGCGGCGACCATGGTGGCGGCGTGGATGAGGGCGGAAACCGGGGTCGGGCCTTCCATGGCGTCGGGCAGCCAGACGTGCAGCGGGAGCTGGGCGGATTTTCCAACCGCACCACAGAAAATGCAGAGCACGGCGGCGGAGAGCACCCCGGTGAAGATGGCGGGATTGGCGGTTTGGAAGGCTTCGAGGC
This sequence comes from Luteolibacter sp., assembly GCA_044369025.1. Classification (GTDB taxonomy): domain Bacteria; phylum Verrucomicrobiota; class Verrucomicrobiia; order Verrucomicrobiales; family Akkermansiaceae; genus Luteolibacter. The sequence continues at coordinate 1,157 of JBIPMR010000306.1, read as the reverse complement.
CGCCCTTCATTTGATCGAAGGCGAGGTGGCCGGTGATGCCCCAGAGCATCAGGATGCCGACCATGAATCCGAAGTCGCCGACGCGGTTGCAAAGGAAGGCTTTTTTCGCGGCATCGGCGGCGGATTCCTTCTGATACCAATGACCGATGAGCAGGTAGGAGCTGAGTCCGACCAGCTCCCAGAAGATGAAGGTCATGATGAAATTGTTAGCCAGCACGATGCCCGTCATCGAGAACATGAAGAGCGAGAGGCCGGTGAAATAACGGTTTTTCGCGCTGTCGTCCTTCATGTAGGCCAGCGAGAAAACGTGGACCAGCAGGCCGACGCCGGTGACCACGATCATCATGCCGGTCGAGAGCTGGTCGAGCTTGATGCCGATCTCGATCGAGAAGTCGCCGATGGTTGCCCAGTTGAATGAATGGGTTTCGTTTTTTCCGAGTAGGAGGAACGAAATGACCAGCGTGGCTGCGGCCGACGCGGTGGAGACGAGCGGCACCAGCGCGCTCTTGCGCAGCACCAACTGACACGCGGCGGCGACGGCGAACGGGAGGAAGAGGAGGATCCAGGCGGGATTCATGAAGTGGAGAGAGAAGTGAAGATGTTACCCCTTCAGCGACGTCAGCTCGTCGGTGTGGATGGTTTGGCGGGCGCGGTAGAGGGCGACGATGATGGCGAGGCCGACGGCGACTTCGGCGGCGGCGACGGTGATGACGAAGAACACGAGCATCTGGCCGTTATAATCAGGAAGGCCGTTAGGGGCGGGGTTGAAGCGTGAGAAGGCGACCAGGGTGAGGTTCGCCGCGCTGAGCATCAGCTCGAGGCACATGAAGACGATGATGATGTTCCGGCGCAGCACCACCCCGGCGAGGCCGATGCCGAAGAGGAGGCCGGAGACAAGGAGGTAGTCGTTGAGGGATGCCATGGTTTGGTTAAGGGTTAAGGGTTATTTGTTAAAAGTTATTGGTGCAGAGCAAAGGCTGGGTGGCGGGATGATTCCTTTAACGAATAACTTCTAACGTTTAACTTTAATCCGCTTGTTTTTTCGAGAGGACGACGACGCCGACGGTGGCGACGAGCAGGAGCACGCCGAGGATCTGGAGCGGCAGATTGTATTGGGTGAAAAGCGTGTGGCCGATGAGGTGGACGTCGGGGAGTTT
>JBIPMR010000016.1:0-15838 GCA_044369025.1 Luteolibacter sp. | reverse complement strand
GTGTGCCGAATGCTTCGCGGGATTTCAGCGCGATGATCCTGAACGACTTACAGGCGGGTGGCCCGGGAACGATTCATGCCCGGCCACGGTTTCCCTGCAAATTGTGCGCTAACACTGAAAATGTTGGTGGCTGGGAATCCGGGATTTCGCTCAAGGGCCGGTGTTTCCCGCGATGGCGGGGGCGGGATCTTCGGTGAGGATGGCGCGGAGGGTGAGCAGCAGGGTCTTGGCGGAGTAGGGCTTGGCGAGGAAGTGGGTGACGCCGGCTTGCAGGGCTCGGGCGATCTGGGCGTTGGATGCGATGCCGCTGGCGCCGATGATGCGCACGCCGGGTTCGAGGCGGCGCAGGATCTTGATGAGCGAGGGGCCGTCCATGATGGGCATCATCATGTCGGTGAGGACGACGGCGATGTGCTCACGGTAGTCGACGAAGGTGGTGACGGCTTCGGCGCCATCGGCGGCGACGAGCACGCTGTAGCCGAAGGCTTCGAGGGTTTGGCGGGTGATTTGGCGGATCGTGGGCTCATCATCGACGACCAGCACGATCTCGCCGCGGCCGCGCGGAAGGACGGGGGTGGCGGTGAGGATCGAGTCGGCGGCATTGGCATCGGCGGCCGGGAGGTAGATGCGGAAACGCGAGCCCGCGCCGGGATCGCTGTAAACGCGGACGAAGCCGCCATGGCCCTTGACGATGGCAAGGGCGGTGGAAAGCCCAAGTCCGGTGCCGGCCCCGATTTCCTTGGTGGTGAAAAAGGGGTCGAAGATGCTGTCGATGGTTTCGCGGGTCATGCCGGTGCCGGTGTCCTCGACTTCGATGCAGAGGTGGTTGCCGACTTGGGCTTCGATGCACATGGCGGCGTAGTGGGCATCGATGGCGGCATTGGAGGCGCGGATGATGATGTGCCCGCCGCCGGGCATGGCGTCGCGGGCGTTGACGCAGAGGTTGATGAGGACCTGGTGAATCTGGGTGGGATCGGCGTCGAGCGGCCAGAGCTGGGGCCCGATCTCCGTGTGGATGAGGATGTTTTTGGGAAAGGTATCCTCGGCGATTTTGACGAGGTCCTGGATGAGGGGCTGGATTTCAATGCGGACCCGGCGGCCTTCCACGCCGCGGGCGAAGGAGAGGACCTGGCTGACCATGTCGGCGCCGCGGCGGGCGCTGGTCCCGATCAGCGCCAGGATTTCGAGCGCGCGCGGATCGGTGATGGAGAGTTTGAGGATGTCGATGGCCATCATGATGGGGGCGAGCACGTTGTTGAGGTCGTGCGCGATGCCGCCGGCGAGGGTGCCGATGCTTTCCATGCGCTGGGCGCGGAGGAACTGATGTTCGAGCAGCTTGCGGCCGGTGATGTCGGTGTTGATGGCGAGGATGGATTTGGGATTTCCGTGGTCATCGCGGACGAGGGTCCAGCGGGCCTCGACGGTGATGAGTTTGCCGCCGCGGGTGGTTTGTTCGAGTTCGCCGAGCCATTCGCCTTTGTCGAGGACGGTGGCGGTGGCGGTTTGAAAGGTTTCGGAGCTGGGTTGAAGGAGGGCTTCGGCGGAGCGGCCGCTGGCTTCGCCGGCGGTCCAGCCGTAGAGGCGCTCGGCACCGAGGTTCCAGAAGAGAATGTGGTGGTCGAGATCGCGGACGAGGATGGCGTCCTGCGCCTTGTCGAGCAGGGTGGCGTGTTCGCGGAGTTTTTCCTCGGCGAGCCGGCGCCCGGTGATGTCTTCGGCGGTGCCGACCACGCGATAGATTTCACCTTGTTCGTTGCGAACCGGGTAACTGCGCGAATGGATCCAGCGCACGCTGCCGTCGGTGTGGAGGATCCGATAGATCTGGTTCAGATCCCCGAACGGGTGGCTGGCGAAGGCCTTGATGACCATCTCGCGGTCGTCGGCGTGGACGGCGTCCATCCAGTTCTGCGGGGAGGCGTAAAGGCTCTCACAGGTGCGGCCCCAGATTTTCTCGTAGGTGGGGCTGATGTAGAAAATCTGATAGGTGGCGGGGTCCAGCATCCAGAAGACGCCGTGGAAGTGTTCGGCGATCTGGCGGAATCGTTGCTCGCTGGCACGGAGGGCGGCCTCGGTTGCGAGCCGGTGTTTTTCGCTGTGCAAGGCGTCCGCGGCGTAAGAGAGACCCTCGGCGATCGCCGCCAGCAGCTTGATTTCATCCGCTTGAAAATAGCCGGCTTCTCCGGCGTAAAGCGCCAGCACGCCGAACACGGTATTTTGGCGCTTGAGCGGAAACGCGGCGACGGAGCAAAAGCCGCAGCGCAGCGCCGCCACCCGGAAGCCCGGTATCCGGGGATCATTGGGAAAATCGTTGTTGATTTGGTAAACGCCGGTGGCTGCGGCGAGAGCGACGCTCCCGCGACTCATGATTTCCCGCGGCATCAGGGCGAGGATATCGGCGAAACAACCGTCTTCCGGCCCGGCGTGGGTGAGGACCCGGGGCGGCGCGCCCGAGTCATCGCAACCGAACACCGCAGCCACGCGGAACAGGCCCAGCCTGGCGGCGATGCGACAGGCTTCTTCGAGCAGCTCCCCGGGATCGGTGACCCGGACGATCATCTCATGGATGCCGCTGAGGACCTGATAGAGACGGTTGAGTCTTTCCAGCCGCAGCTCGGCCTGTTTGCGCCCGGTGATATTGATCTGCATCACCACGGCACCGGCCCGCGGGCCTTCGCGCAGGGGCGTCACCATCAGGCGGAACCAGCGTTTCTCCCCGGGCGAGTGGCATGGATACTCGAGCTCGAATCCGGAAATCCCGCCGGCCAGCAGCTTGCGCAGGCCGTCCGCCACGGCAACCGCCTCCGCACCATGGACGCCGGCGGCTTTGTCGCAGACCGTGATGTAGTTATCCCCGAGGAAAAACTCCGGGGGATGCACGCCATTGGCATCGGCATCGCGCCGCCAATGCTCGTTCACCGAGATGATCACGCCGGTGGAATCGATCAGCGCGATGTGGGCGGGCAGCGCATCGAGGATGTTGGCCTGCGTTTCGGTGGTGATGGATCGCGCGGCCTCGCTGGCTCGCAGGGCGCGCAGCTCCCGCCGCAGCCGCATCTGCGTCACGACCTGGCGGCTGAGGACCTGCAGCGCGTGCTGCTGGGAGGCTGTCAGCTCGCGCGGCTCATGGTCGATCACGCACAAGGTGCCGAGATTCAGTCCATCTTCGGAAACCAGCGGCGCACCGGCATAGAAGCGGATTTTGGGATCCCCCACGACGTGGGGGTTTTGGGCGAAGCGCGGGTCTGCCAACGCATCCGGCACGATCAGGATGCCGTCGCCGATGATGGCATGGGCGCAGAACGCCACGTCGCGCGAGGTCTCCGTGATGCCGGTGCCCACCTTGGATTTGAACCACTGGCGGTTCTCATCGACGAGCGAAATGAGTGCGATGGGAGTTCCGCAAATTTCCGCGGCCAGGGCGGTGATCTCATCGAAATCCGGCTCCCCGGGCGTGTCCAGAATGGCGTAGGCGCGCAACGCGGCGATGCGTTGGGGTTCATGGGCCGGAAGTGCTGCGTTCATGGCTGATCCTGCTTCGCCCGATGACCAATGAGACTCGAAGTGATGCACAGAGGTTCAGGAAGCGCGCCAGAGCAACTTGAATTTCAGCGGTCACGAAATGGATGGGATTGCGAGGGGGGCTGATAGCCAGGTGGAAACCCTGCATAACTTGCGGTGGATCGATCTCAAGAGGTGATTTCCCGGGCCGACGGGTCCAGCCCGATGGCTCTTTCAGGAGCCTCCGGCAGAAGGTGAATTCCTCGCAGCGATCATGGGTGGATGAACGAGGCGCGCGGGAACCCGCGCGACCGGCTGGAGATCGGCTCGCTCAAGCGGAAGGTTTGCCATTCGTAACCGGATGGCGCGCTTGGAAGACTGGCGTTGTGCACGGTTGCTTCGCCGGGGCGGGCGAAAGTGGTGAGGTCGGGCGAGCCACCGACAGTCACTTGGATATCCTGCACGGAGTCGCTGTTGAGCGTCAGCGTGCCAGCCGTGCGCGCGAACTGGGCGGTGTCGGCGTTGGGATCGGTGTTGGCGGTGTGTTGCGTTGATGCCAACCTGACAATTGGGCAGTAGTGCCCATGGGCAGTATTGCCCATAGACAACATCGGCCGCCATTTCCGAGAGTTCATTCGACAGGTTGTCTTTCATTGAAAATCAAAAACCCGGATTCATGAAACCCTCCCCCGTTCTCCGTCGCCGGCCGCCCCCCGGAAACGGCCTGCGATTTCACCAACGGCAAAAAAGGCTTCTTTACGCCGGGCCGCCGGAGTGTCGTGATCATCCCCCAAGCGGCTACCGCGCTGCTTGGCGGCCTCGGGATGCCCGCCCGGCCGCGCCGCAGGAGAGCCGTTTGAAAAAAGTCCCATGACCCGCAAGCCTTGCTCATCCCCGTTCCGGAAGCTGGTTCCCATCCTCGCATCGCTGGGGGTGGCGCTCTCCGCCGCGCATGGCCAGACCCCTTGGCGGAGCACCCTCTACCCGGCAAACTGGCAGCCGCCCGGCGCCACCGTCTCCTTCGCCTCCGCCAAGTTGATCCAGGATTTCTCCTTCGCCGGCTACCGGCGCGGTGAAGTGCTGGTGCCCACCATCACCGGACCCATTTTCGACGTCACCCAATACGGCGCGGACCCTACCGGCACCACCGACAGCACCACCGCCATCCAAAGCGCCATCAATGCCGCCGCCGCCACCCCCGGCGGCGGGGTGGTTTTCCTGCCCGCCGGCGAGTTCCGCGTTTCCCCCCAAGGCAGACAATGCCTGAGCATCTCCACCTCCAACATCGTCATCCGCGGCGCCGGCACCAGCCAGACCTTCCTGCTCAACACCTCATCGAACATGAGGGAGAAAACCGTCATTCGGGTTGCCCCGAACTCCACCTCCTCGGGCACCGCCCAAGCCATCACCACCAACCTTCCCGGACCCACCCGCCGCATCCCGGTCGCGAACGCCGGCTCCTTCGCTCCCGGCAACATCGTCCGCCTCCAGTGGAACTTCACCAGCGACTGGGTCATCGAAAACAAGCAGGAAACCTGGTGGGGCGAGTCACTTCCGGGAAGCGCCGTCTATTTCCGCGAAGTCGTCGCCGTGGACGCCACCGCAGGCTGGATCGAGGTGGACGTCCCCACCCGCTATTGGATCAAAACCCGCGAGTCGCCCACCGTCCGCACCGTCAGTGGCCTGCTCCGAAACGTCGGCATCGAGGCGCTCTCCATCGGCAACCTCCAACACCCGGGATCCGGCTGGGAGGAAGAAGACTACTCGGACTCCACCAAAGCCGCCTACAACACCCACGCCAGTTGGCTGATCTTTTTCCAGAGTGTCCGCGATGGCTGGATCAGCGAGGTGCACAGTCGCCGGGCCGACGCCAACACCAGCACCTGCCACATGCTCTCCAATGGCATCACCCTGTTGAGCTCGATGCGCGTCACCGTGCGGAATTGCGAGATGCGCCGCCCGCAATACGGTGGCGGCGGTGGCAACGGCTACATGTACCGAGTCCAGAGCAGCAACGAATGCCTCATCCGCAACAGCATCGCGGATTTCTCACGCCATGGATTCGTCGTCGGCTACGCCGGCACTTCCGGCAATGTGTTTTTCCAATGCGAGGATCGCGAAACCAAACGCGCCACCGGCTCCTCCTCCGCCGGCTACATCACCAGCGGAGCGGGCAGCGACAACCACCAGCTCTTCAGCCACTCGAACCTGTGGGACCAATGCCACGCCCACAACAGCTTCTACACCGCCAGTCACCGCGGCCTCAACGGCGGCACCCCGGCTCACGGCCTCACTTCCGCCCACGGGGTCTATTGGAACACCACCGGCAGCGGCACCCGCTACGCCGATAGCGGCAACCCCATCGTCCGCAGCGAGCAGCTCGACTACGGCTACGTCATCGGAACCCGTGCGACGAGCGGCACGGCCTATTTCGCCTTGAACCCCACCGGCGGCAACACCGCCCCGGCCGACCACCTCGAAGGCATCAATACCGGTCACCTGCTCGAGCCCCAATCGCTCTACCTCGACCAATTCTCACGACGTGTCCAGCCCACGATCACCTTCGCCTCCACCGGCGGCAACACCGCCGTTCCCGCGAGCATCCGAGTGGGTTTCGGCGCAAGCTACGGCCCGTTGCCGACCACCAGCCGCCCCGGGTTCACCTTCACCGGCTGGTTCACCGCGGCCACCGGCGGCGACCTCGTCACCGCGGAAACCACCGTCACCAACCCCGCCAACCACACGCTTCACGCCCGTTGGAACGCCCTGCCATCCGTCGGGGCCGGGCCGGATCAATCGCTCGTGGCCCACCCGGCACGGCCCTGGTCCCCGGAAAAAATCCTCACCGCCGGCTGGTTCGACGCCGCGGATCCCACCACCCTCACGGCGAGCGGCGGGACCGTTTCCCAGTGGCGGGACAAGAGCGGAAATCAAAACCACGCCGCCCAAACCACCGTCTCCCGCAGGCCGGCCACCGGCAGTGCCACCATCGGCGGCTTGAATGCCATCGCCTTCGATCCATTCAACGTCCAGCATCTCGTCGCCCCCAACCATGCGTCCTTGAATCTGGATGCCCGCAGCGGTGCCAATCTGTTCGCCGTGTTCAATTACAGCGGCTACGTCAATCGCAACTCCGTCCTCAATTCCATCGTTTCCAAAGGCGACCTGCTTGCTGCCGGAGCCGCCTACGGAATCCGACTCAGTGACAACAACCGACCTTCGTTCAAAGCGGGTGCCAACTTTTTATCCACACCGGCGGAATCGTTCACCTCCCAAGACCTGCTCTACAGCGCAACCCGCGACGACACCACCCGCACCGCGACCGTTTTGGTCAATGGTCTGACCTCGATCAGCTCCACCGCCACGGCCATTTCCAGCAACAATACCAGCCCGCTCGTCCTCGGCGGCGAGACCTCCACCTCCACCTCGCGCTGCGCCGATGTCCGCTTGGGTGAGGTTCTCATCATTCCTGAAGCCATGAGCGCGGAAACCCGCCAAGCGCTCGAAGGCTACCTCGCCCACAAGTGGGCGCTCGCGGGAAAACTCCCCGCGGCCCACCTCTACAAAGCATCGCCTCCCACATATGTCGCCACCACTCCCCTCGGAGGCACCGCCAGCGATGTTGAAAACGACCCGTTTACCACCCACTGGTCCATGGTTTCAGGACCGGCCCCCGTCACCTTCACCAACCCCCGGTCCGCCACCACCACCGCCACCTTCCCGCTCGCCGGAACCTACCTTCTCCGCCTCACCGCCAACGACGGCTTGGGGAACAATTCCAATGACGTCGTGATCACCGTGAACGAAAATCCCTTCGTTTTGTGGGCCGATGCGCCGGCCTCCTCCTTCATGGCGGACTCCAATGCCGACAAGCTGGCTGACGGCCTCGCCTGGCTGCTCGGCGCGGAAACCCCCGCAACCAAGGCCTCCATCCTGCTCCCGCTGCCGCGCCAGGACGACGGCGCGCTTTCCGTCACCTTCAACTACCTCATCCCCGCCAACCGCGGTGCCTACTCGATGCGCCTGCAACACAGCGCCTCACTCGCCCCGGACTCCTGGACCGGGGTCGAAATCCCGGGGACCTCCGCCACCATCGACGGCGTCGGGTTTCTCGTCACCCCGTTGCCGGGCGGCAAGCTCCATCAAATCCAAGCCGTTGTTCCCGCGGCTCCTGCCGGCAAGGTTTTCGTGCGCCTCTCCGCCACGGTTCCGGGCTCCTGAGGCCAGCTTTTACCGGTCGGCCGAAGAATGCACCGCCTGGCTGGCGGACGGTCCCGAGGTGGCCGCCCAGACGCATGCCGGAGCGGTGCTGCAGAATGCCTATCAAACCATCCATCCGCCGCACCCGCCGCCCCCGCCGCCCCCTCTGCATCCGATGGCGGTGAATCACCCGGGGCATCTGATGAGCCATCTCGGGCTGTGGGGGGTTGCTTTGTCAGGGGTGCAGGCGTGGGCCTCGTGGCGCATCAGCGCGTTTGCAAACACTTGTCTTCGGGGAGAGCACGCTAAAGCGCAACGCCTTTAAGGAATTGTATTTCGGCAGCGCCCAAGGTGCGAAATCCCTCAGCCCGGAGCAACTCCCTGATCTTGATTCCCATTTCCGGCATGGTCGGAAGTGTCTTCGGTCCCAACGGGACCTTTCATCACAGCCCGGCACGCAGTGCCGGGTGGATGGCAGGTGCATGGAATCCCGTCCTGTTAGGACGGTTCATGCCATGGGCGGCGACGGGAGCTGGAGACGACTGCTTCGGTCATTGCCATCTCTCCCGCATGAGGCGTCCCTGCAGGACGCGCGGATTCCAAGGATTCCCGACCCGGCACTGCGTGCCGGGCTTGGATGATCCGTCCCGTTGGGACCGAAGATTCCTCCGGCCACGCGGGAAATGGGTGAAAGGATCAGGGTCACGCCGGTGGGGATCCGGCGATCATCTCCTCAAGCGTCCGGCCCGCTGCTAGAACCTGATAGTCATCGTAGGTCACTTTTTCCGCGGGCGGCCAGAACACGCCTGCGGCGATGCGTTGCGCCACCCAGTCCGCGCAGGCTTGCGCGGCGTTGAGATCGTTGGGGTCGAAATCCGTCCATTCGAGCAGGTCCACCTCGGCTTCGGTGGGGCTGATCGTGAGATAGCAGGGCGTCGGCAGTGTTTGCTCGCGGCTCAGGACGGCGGCCGCATAGAGCGGAAGTTGCAAATTGTGCCAACGGAAATTCGCGGATTTCCCCTTCTCCCGGGCTTCGTAAACCACCGGATCCTCCAGCGTGAAATGGGCGGGCAACACGGTGGCGGTGGTGACTTTTTTGCGGTGCGCCTTTTCCACGCCTTCCACCTTGCCGGTTTTGTAATCGATCACGCGCAGCCGGCCTGAATCGCGGTGGCGGTCGAGCCGGTCGATCTTGGCGACGATCAACGCCTCGCCGACCGGGATCTCCACCTTGCGCTCGACATCGACGATCTCCCAACCCGCCGCGCGCTCGCGCGCCTGCACCCGGGCGAGCCACAGGAAACGCTGGCGCAGCGCCTCGGTCTGGATTCTCACCGCCAGCGGGATGCGTTGGTCGAACCACTCCGCCACCACCCGGTCCAGCTCGCGGGATAACAGGTCGTGGATCGCGCGGGCGTCCTCCGAGTCGCGGGCCTTGTCGTCCTGGCCCCAGCGTTCGAGCACTTCGTGGGCGACGGTGCCGAAGTCGCGGGCGTTCCATTCGGCGCGGCCGGCTTCCGTGCCCTGCATGCCGACGGCGTGTTTCAGATAGTAACGGAACGGGCAGTTGAGATAGTCGGTTAGAGAGGTGGCGTTGAGGCGCTTCGGCGGCTCGACCTTGCGCGGTTGCCACTGCCAGTCCTTTTCCCAGCGCAGTCCGGCTTCCGGCGGCTCGATCTCGCGGAACAGGGTTTTCACCCGTCCGGGAAGTTCGTCGCGGCCGGCGGCTAACAGCAGGCGCGAGGGCAGCAGCGAATCGCCGCCGGCACCGGATTTGCCGCAGATCAGGTCGACGCGGCCGCCGTGGCGGCGGGCCTCGAGCATCGCCTGATAGAGAAACGCGTCCCGCGCCGCGCGTTCGGCATCCTTGATCAGGCCGAGCCGCTCACGGCTGGCTTCGCTGAGCCACGGCTCGCCGCCGCTGCGCGCGGGGACTTTGCCCTCGTTCATGCCGCAGAGGATCAGATGGCTGCCGGGTTCGTGGAAAAGCTCCAGCCAGCCCTGCACATCCACCACCCGCCCCTCGGGCGGCAGCGGCGCGGGGGAGGGGATTCCGGCGAGCATGAGTTCGATCCAGAATCCGGCACTGCGGCGGACCCGGGCCATCATGGGGGCGGCCGCCGCCATCCAGGTGATCATTTCCAGCGAGCTTTCTTCGGTGGCCGGTCCGGTGCGGCCGAGGGTTTCCAGCAAGCGCAGGATGACTCCGCTGAAATCGTCGCGTTGGAAACTGGCGCGCCACTTTTCCAAGGCTTCGGCCGCAGCTAACAATTCTTCGGCGGAGGATTTGTCCCACTCGCTGCGGAAGGTTTCCGCGGTGATCCGGCGTTGCAGGTCGTCGGTGCGCAGGACCATCCAGCGGTCGCGCAGTTCGGAGAGACGTTTGGCTTTTTGGGCGCGTTTGCCGCCGACGAGGACGCCGGTTTCGGGCATGGTGAGCAGATCGGCCATGGTCGCCAAAGTCGGATCCGCCAGCCAGGCGCTCCAGATTTTGAACCAGCGCGAAAGCCCGGTGGTGACGGGTGTCTCCGCCGGATGAAAGGCCGGCCAGCCGCCGCGGGTGAAGGTGCGGGCGAGTTCCGAGCCGACCTCGGCATCGGCGGATCCGAGCGCGAGGTCGTGCGATCCGGTTTGGCAGTCGCTGACGATTTGCAAGGCTTCCACCGCTTGCTGGCGCGGGTCGGCGGTGACCCGCACGCTGCCGAGGGGGCCGTCGGGCCATGGGAGCGGGCGGTCGGCCCAAATTTCCAGCGGCCGTCCGCTGGCGGAAAATCCGGCGGCTTCGGATTCGGGTGCACCGATCAAGCAGGTGATTTTGCCATCCCAAGCGAGCCAGGTGCGCTCGACCAGCGGCGGCATTTCCGCGACGCCGGCGAGCACGATGTGGCTGGCTCCGGCGGGTGGGGTCAATCCTTCCGCCAGGGCGCGGCTGCGGCTTTTGAAGCCCCAGGATTTGAGCTTTTGTTCGACGAGGGATTCCAAGTTGCCGAGGGCCAGCCAGCGCTCGGCTTCCACGGTTTCGGTGAGTTTGCGGGCGGCGATGTGGAGGGTCAGGCCGTTTTCCTGGAGCGAGCGGCGGAGTTTGACCATTTCCCGGGCCAGCCCTCCGGCCCAGTCGCTGCCTTCGCCGGGTTTTTCGGGAAACAAGGCGGTGTAGGGCGTCCAGTCGCCGATGGCTTCGAGCACCTCCACCCAGGCGACGTGGTCCACCCAGTCCTCGGCGACTTCGGGATCGTGGGATTTGAGAAATGAGCCGGGCGTCACCACTTGAGGGGCGAGCAGGGCACCGGCACTCTCCGCGAGTGCCTCGCGCAAGCGCCGCCCGCTCTGCGCGGTGGGGGTGACGACGAGCAGGTGCGGCAAATCATCGGGCCGCTCCAACAGCCAGTTCACCGCTTGGGTGAGAAACGGTTGGTCCCAACCTAGAAATATGCGCTCAGTCATCGGCGGGAGTTTTATCGTTAGGGATCAGGGTGGGAATCAAAATCTCAAGAGTCTTCGGGGGCATCGCCGTTCATGGAAAGAGAAAGGAAAGCCCGAAGGGCATCTCTTTCGCGCGTCATGGGCGTGCGAGTCGCAGACTCGCGGTCCCAGGGTGCCCGATTGCGCAACGATCCCATCAAAAAACCGCACCCGGAGACGGATGCGGTTTTTTGAGATAGGGGAAATTCGCGGCAGCGGATCAACGCTTGGAGAACTGGAAGCGGGCGCGGGCACCGGGTTGACCGGGCTTTTTCCGTTCCTTCATCCGTGGGTCACGGGTGAGGTATCCGAGTGGCTTGATCACCTTGCGGTTTTCTGGGTCCACTTGGGTGAGCGAGCGGGAAATCGCGTGGCGGATCGCAATCGCCTGGGCTTGCTTGCCACCGCCTTTGACGACGACGTTCAGATCGAACTTGTTGGAAAGCGAGAGGGCCAGGAAGGGTGCGAGAACCGCGTTTTGCAGCTCGATGGTAGGAAGGTATTCCTCGAAGGTGCGATCATTGATGGTGATCTGTCCGGTGCCTTCGCAGAGCCAGACACGGGCAACTGCGGTTTTGCGGCGGCCGGTGGCGCTCTGGGTGGTGGTGGCGGTCATTGGGAAAAATGGGTTCGGAATGAATTAGCGGACGGCGTGGGCGACTGGGGCCTGGGCTTCGTGCGGGTGGGTCTCGCCGGCATAGACCTTGAGCTTGCCAAACTGAACGCGGCCGAGGCGGGTCTTTGGGATCATGCCCCAGACCGCGCGCTCGACCAGCAGGATCGGACGGCGCTCGCGAACGATGCGCGGGGTCTCGACCTTCTGTCCGCCGACATAGCCGGAGAAGCGGGTGTAGATTTTGGACGTCTCCTTGGTGCCGGTGAGGACAACTTGGTCCGCATTGATGACCACGACGAAATCGCCGGTATCAACATGGGAGGTGAAAATGGGCTTGTGCTTGCCGCGGAGGAGGCGTGCAGCCTCAACAGCGACTTGGCCGAGGACCTTGCCCTTGGCGTCGATCACATACCACTTGCGCTCGACTTCGTGCGGCTTGGCGGAAAACGTCTTCATGTGCTTGGATAAAAAATGGCTCCTACGCACGGAGGGTGCGCGGAGGGGGTGGCAACCTAGGGAGCGGGTTTGCGGGTGTCAACCGGGAAATCACGGGAATTTTCCCCGAAATCCGGGCGCTTCCTGACGGCGTCGGAGTAAAGCCTCTGGGGTTCTCGCCGCGACCCGGAAAGACAGGTGAGGGCACAACGCCTTGAAGGAGTGAAGGATTATCGGAGACGCCCTTCGGAAGATGGAAGGGCGTTTCCTCAAGGAGTGGCGATCTCCGAATCGCCGTGCCCATGGAACGCCCATGATTCGGGGCATTCGCTCATCCCATGGTCATTTCACGGGCTTGGGCGGATCGGAATGCAGAGCGAGCGATCGCGAGTTTTTGTAAATCGCGAAGCGCACCCCGCAGGGTCGAAGGCAATCCGCCGCTCCTTGTGGGATTGGATGAGAACCCAAGGATCTGCTTCTTGGCCGCGGGCGATTTGCAGAAAGTGGCTTGTTTCTGGCCAACCGGCACGGAATGCCCTTGGCTAACGGCCATGAAACGCATTCCCGCGCATTGGCAGATTTTGATCGCACTGGTGTTGGCCACGCTGTTGGCGTTGATTTTCCGGGCGCAGCCGCCGGTGGCCGAGGGTGGCTGGGTGGCGGGCGCGCTTGGGTTTTCCAGCTTCGTGGGAGATTTGTTCATGCGGGCGCTGAAGATGATCATCGTGCCGCTGATCGTGACCTCGGTGGTGGCGGGGATCGCGAGTTTGCAGGGCGTGGAGGGCTTTGCGAGGCTGGGGTTGAAGACGGTTTCGTTCTTTGCGGTCAGCAGTCTGGCGGCGATTTTGCTGGGGCTCTGCCTGGTGAATTGGATTGAACCCGGCCGCGTGGATGGCCAGCCGAACGCGGTGATCCGCGAGGCGTTCGCGCAGACGGCGGCGCAGGCGGATGATGCCGCGTTGGATAAAGTGACCGCCGCCGGCGCGCGTGATGCCGGGGATTTTCTCGGGGTGTTCAAGGCGATGCTGCCGGAAAACGTGTTTGAAGCCGCCACCGACAACGGCCAAATGTTGGGCGTGATCGTCTTCAGTATTTTGTTTGCGGTGGCAATCACCCGCTTGCCGGCGGGCGAGATGCGGACGATCCAGGAGTTTTTCCAATCGGCGAACGATGCGATGATCATCATCACGCGCTGGGTCATGGCGCTGGCACCGATCGGGGTGTTCGCGCTGATTTTGCCGGTGGTTTATGCGACGGGAGCGGAGTTGTTTGTGAATCTCGGCAAATACTTCGGGGTGGTTTTGTCCGGCTTGTTGCTGCACCTGTTCGTGGTTTTGCCGTGTGCGCTTCACTTGATTGGCGGGGTGAATCCGTGGGCGCACTTCCGGGCGATGCGACCGGCGCTGCTGCTGGCGTTTTCGACCGCGTCGTCATCGGGCACGCTGCCGGTGACGATGCGCTGCTTGGAGGAAGGATCCGGGGTTTCCAAGCGGGTGTCGAGTTTCACGCTGCCGTTGGGGGCGACGGTGAACATGGACGGCACCGCGCTTTATGAATGCGTGGCGGTGGTTTTCGTGGCACAGGTGATGGGGGTGGACCTGTCGTTTGGCGCGCAATTTTTCATCGTCGTCGCGTCGCTGCTCACCAGCATCGGCGTGGCGGGCATTCCGTCGGCGAGCTTGGTCGCGATTTTGCTCATCCTGAAAAGCTCGGGCATTCCCGGCGCGGAAACGGCGGTGGTGGCGCTGCTGGCGGTGGACCGCTTGCTGGATATGAGCCGCACGGCGGTGAATATCTACAGCGACTCGTGCGCGGCGGTGATCGTGGCGAAATCGGAAGGCGAGAAACTCGCGGTTTGATTCACTCGGGCGCGTCGGTCGGCCGGCTCGGCGGCGCGTTGATCGGGCGCGGGAGCGGACCGGTGCCGGCATCGCCGATGGCGGCTTGGGTGCGGATGGCACCTGCGATGGCGGCAGCGAGATTCTGGCGGTGGGCGGGATTTGCGATCAGGGAACTCTCGGCAGCATTGCTGAGGTAGCCGCCTTCCAGCAAAACGCAGGGGATTTCGGGGTTGCGGGTGAGGCGCATGCGGCGGCGGACGAGGTCGCGGTTGCCGCTTTTTGCCGGGACGGCCTGATTCATCGCCCGTTGGCAGCGGGTGGCGAGGCCATGGCTGTCGACTCGCCAATAGTAGGTTTCCGGGCCGCGGATGGGGGACGGGCCGGCGTTGTAGTGCATGCTGACGAGGATGGCGCCGCCGTGGCGGTTGGCGCGGAGGACGCGGTCATCGAGGTCGATGAAGGTGTCGTCGGAGCGCATCATGACGACTTTGAAATCGCGGCGCAGTTCGTTGGCGAGGCGCTTGGCGGTGTCGAGCGCGAGGTCTTTTTCCTTGAGTCCGGTGTGGCGGCTGACGGCACCGCTGTCTTTGCCGCCGTGACCGGCGTCGATGATGACGGTTTTGAATCCCTTGGGGCCGGGTCGGTGGCCCCAGACGTCGCGGCCGGTGGAAGAGCCGGTGGTGGGAGCGGCGCAGGAGGCGAGGAAGCCGGTGAGGGCGAGGAGCAGGGTGGGTTTGAGAAAACGGTTCATGGGCGGATTGAACTCAGGAATGCCTCGGCAGGGGAAGCCCGGGTTTGTACGGGGATTCACGACCCTTGACGTGGCTGGCGAATCCGGTGAATTTTCCGGAGTTGAAACTCAAACACCTGATTCCGCCGGTGGTGGCGCTGGTTCTAACCGGAGCATGGAACGTGACGCAGATGCGCGGCATTTCCGTGCTCAAGGAGGAGCGCTCGGATTTGCGCAAGCGGATCGCGGCGGTTTCGCAGGGAGCGGGATCCGGCGCGGATTTTGCAACAGCGCAACGCGCGGCAAAGACCAAGGGTGAAAATGGCAAGGCACCGATGGATTGGGAAGCGATCGCCGGGCAAATGGCCGGGATGGTCAATGGCGACGGCATGATGGAGATCAAGTCGATGATGGCGCTCCAACAACGGCTCGACGGGATGTCGCCGGATGAAATGCTCGCAGCGATGGATGAAATCGCGGCGCTCGATCTATCGGCGGAATCGCGCGAACTGTTGGAGTCGATGATCATCATTCCACTGATCGAGGCGGACCCGGAAATGACGCTGCGGCGCTTCGCGGACCGGATTCGGGACGAGTCGGACGGCGTCGCCTGGCAGCTCTCGGCGGCGATGCAGGCATGGGCGAAGAAGGATCTAACCGCCGCCGCCGCGTGGTTCGACCAACAGATATCGGCCGGGACATTCGACAGCAAGACCTTGGATGGCCGAAGTGAGATGCGGCTGCAATTCGAGGGGGCCTTGATGGAATCGTTGATCGGCGCGGACCCGGAAGCCGCGGCGGCCCGGCTCGCTGCTTTGCCGGAAGACCAACGGCGCGAAGTCCTCCAACAAATCGCTTTCGACGAGCTGCCGGAGGACGCGCGCAAGGCCTACGCGGGATTGGTTAGAGGGCTGGTGCCGGAAGACGAGCGCGAGGGGACCTTCGCGCACATGGCGACGGAACTGGTGGGCGATGGCGGTTTTGAGGGCGTGGGCACCTTCCTCGACGGCGTGAACGCCAGCCCCGCAGAACGGGCCGCCGCTGCCGGGGATGCGG
>JBIPMR010000305.1:0-5083 GCA_044369025.1 Luteolibacter sp. | reverse complement strand
TGCATGAGGTGCTTTGTAGCGGCGGTCGATGACCGTCGTGCGAATGAGGTGTCAGAATGGAAAAGAGCCTCGCGCGGTGTCTTAGGCGTCGACGCTCATAGAGCGACGCTACAAGGCTTTTCATTGGCGTTATTGCAAATGGATCAGGGCTCGTCCTTGCGGCGGCGCTCTTCTTCCTCGGGCAGGGAGTCCGGCAGGGAAGTGGTGGGAACGTCCGCTTCCGGCATCTCCGGCTCGGGCGTCTCGATCTCGGCGTGCGCGTCGTGTTGCGGATATTCCTCGTGCCAGCCGTCGTCGCCGGCCCCGTCGGCATGCCAATCGTGGTGGTAGGGATCGTCGGAATGTTCGGCGGCATAAATCTCCGGTGCGTCCTTTTTGCGCTGCTCCTCTTGGGCCAGCAGCCGCTCCATGCGCTCGCGGGCTTCCTGCTCCTCGCGGATTCGGGCTTTTTTCCGATCGAAATACGCCAACCAGATGCAGATTTCATAGAGCACGATCATCGGCGTGGCCATCAGCAGCATCGTCGGGATGTCCGGCGTCGGAGTGAGGATTGCGGCGGCGACGAAGATGGCGAGAATCGCGTAAGAGCGGGTGCGCGACATGCCGTCATAACCAAGCAGCCCGAGTTTCACGAAGACCATCACCACCACCGGCAGCTCGAACGAGGCGCCGAACAGCAGGGTGAACTGGGTGGCGAAGGAAATGTATTCGCCGATCCGCCAGTCGTTGGAGATCCCCATGCCGCCGCTCCAAGTGTAGAAAAACAACAGCGCCTTGGGCAGCACCAGATAGTAGGCGAACGCCGCGCCGAGCAGAAACAGCCCGAAGCCGATCGCCATCGCCGGCCACATCACCCGCTTTTCGTGGCTGTGCAGGCCTGGCAACACGAATTGCAGGATGAACAGCAGCAGCAGCGGGAACGACACCACGATGCCGGCGACGAAGGACAATTTCATCGAAAGCATGAAGCCCTCGGTCGGCTTGAGGGCCGACATCATGTTGAGATTGCCCTGCGATTGGTTGTCGGTTTTCGGCTTGGTTTTGATCAGCGATTTGACCTGTTTTTTCAGATCGGCGTCCTCGCTGAGCGAATTCACGAAATTCTCGCGCAGCTCTTCGGGCAGGCTGGTGGCCGCGCGCAGCAGCGCCACCGATTTCGCGTGGAAAACCAGCGTGTCATCTTTGAGAAAGCGGAAAAAAACCTCGCGCTGCTCGGGACTCAGGCCGGCGGCGGAATGCTCGACTTTCAGTGCCTCTTTCCACAAATCCGGGGTCAGCGGCTTGGGGGCGTCCTCGGGCAGCGTGGCCTCCAGTTGCCGCAACATCACCTCGTCCACCGGCTTGCGGAAGAACGCCATCAGTTCCTTATGGTAGGTGAAGCAGACGATCATCGCGACCAACAGCGTGATCACGATGCGGGTGATCATGACGCGGAGATCCTCGAGATGCTCCAGGAACGGTTTTTCGTGGTCCGGATGGGCTTTTTCCCGGAGTTGGATGACTTTTTTCAGCAGGTACATGCGGCGCGGGCGCATTCAACGCCCGCTGCCCCACCACCGCAAGGGTAGATGTTTGTGAGGGGAATTCTGACGTTGCGGCATCCCGGCGGATGCTCCACCTTGGCGCGCCGCTGCAAATTTAGATTTTCCCATGTTTGACTCCGAATCGCTGTTTCTCGACTTCCCCATCCTCGATCACACGATCCATGGCCGCCGTCTGGTCTATCTCGACAATGCCGCCACCACCCAGAAGCCGATGGCGGTGCTTTTCGCCTCCCGCCACTACTACGAGGCGCTCAATTCGAACATCCACCGCGGCACCCATCACCTCGCCCGCCTGGCCACCGAGGCTTTTGAAAACGCCCGGCAAACCATCGCCACCCACCTCAATGCCGCCACTTCCGACGAGGTGATCTTCACCTCCGGCGCCACCGACGGCATCAACCTCGTCGCCAACATCCTCACCGGCCGGATCCGCCCGGGCGACGAAGTGCTCATTTCCACCCTCGAGCACCATTCCAACATCGTCCCATGGCAAATGCTTTGCGAACGGACCGGCGCGACCCTCAAGGTGGTTCCCTGCCACGAGGACGGCACGCTCGATCAAGACGCCTTCCTCGCGCTGCTCAGCGAGCGCACGAAAATCCTTTCGCTCACCTGGATCTCCAACTCCTTCGGCACCGTCAACCCGGTCGTGGCAATGACCGCCGCTGCGAAACAAGCCGGCGCACTTGTGATGATCGACGCCGCCCAGGCCACCGCCCACCTGCGCGTCGATGTGCAGGCAACCGGCGCGGATTTCATCGTGTTTTCCGGCCACAAGGTTTACGCGCCCACCGGCATCGGCGTGCTGTGGGGCAAGGCGGACGTCTTCAACACGCTGCCACCCTGGCGCGGCGGCGGCGAGATGATCAAAGAGGTGACCTTCGAAAAAACCACCTACAACGAGCTGCCCTTCAAATACGAAGCCGGCACCCCCAACATCGAGGGCGCCATCGCCCTTGCCGCCGCCTTGGATTACCTCAACGGCATCGGCCTGGACGAAATCCACGCGCACGAGGCCAAGCTGATCCAATCCGCCGCCGCCGCCCTGGCCCACATTCCCGGAATCCGCTTCTACGGCCCGGCCGACCGCTCGGGCGCGCTTTCTTTCAATGTCGAGGGCGTGCATCATTACGATCTCGGCACCTTGATGGACCAAATGGGCGTCGCCGTCCGCACCGGCCACCATTGCTGCCAGCCGCTGATGGCGCGCTTTGGCATCACCGGCACGGTCCGCGCGTCGTTTGCCCTTTATAACAGCGCAAACGACGTCGAAGCCCTCGCCACCGCCACCGAAAAGGCGGTTTCCATGCTTCGTTGAAAATTCCAGCCATGCACATCGTCCTCGGCATTTCCGGATCCATCGCCGCCTACAAAGCGGCCGACCTCGCCTCACAACTGGTGAAGCTGGGCCACGGAGTCCACGGGGTGATGACCCGCTCGGCCACCGAATTCATCACCCCGCTCACCCTCCAGACGCTCACCCGCCAGCCGGTGCTGGTTTCGTTGGAGGACGAAAAACAATCGTGGAAACCCGGACACATCGAGCTGGCCGACCGCGCGGATTTGTTGGTCGTCGCCCCGGCCACCGCCAACGTGATCGCCAATTTCGCCAACGGCCTGGCACCGGACCCCCTGGCTTCCATTTACCTCGCCCTGCCGCGCACCACGCCCGTCCTGCTAGCGCCGGCGATGAACGGGAAAATGTGGTTACATCCCGCGACCCAGCGGAATCTATCACAGCTCGCCGCCGACGGCTGCCACTTCGTCGGCCCGGCCGAGGGCGACCTCGCCTGCGGTTACGAAGGCATCGGCCGGCTCGCGCCGGTGGAGGAGATCCTCGCGAAAATCGCGGCGCTGCTCAGCCGTTGAGCTTCGCCAGCGCCTTCGGCAGGAACACGCCGTCCTTGCGGATCAGCTTGCCGTCGAAGTAGATCTCACCGCCGCCGTAGTCCTTGCGCTGGATGTTGACGATGTCCCAGTGGACTTGCGAGCGGTTGCCATTGTCCGCCTCCTCGTAAGCCTGGCCGGGGGTGAAGTGGAAGGAACCGGCGATCTTTTCATCAAACAGGATGTCCCGCATCGGCTCGCGGATCACCGGGTGGAAGCCGAGTGCGAACTCGCCGATGTAGCGCGCGCCTTCATCGCTGTCGAGGATGCGGTTGAGCGCCTTGGTTTTGGAGCCCGCCTCCGCCTTGAAGATTTTTCCTTCCGAAAACTCCAGACGAATCGCATCAAACGGGATTCCCTGATAGATCGTCGGCGCGTTGTAGGTGATGTAGCCCTCCACCGAATCCTTGACCGGGGAAGTGAAAACCTCGCCGTCGGGGATGTTGTAGTTTCCGGCCGACGCCACCGCGCCGATGCCCTTGATCGAAAATTTCAAATGAGTCCCGGGGCCGGTGATTTCGACCAGGTCGGTCTTGTCCATCAGCTTCTTGAGCGCGGTCATCGCCGGCACCAGCGCCTTGTAATCGAGCAGGCAGACGTCGAAGTAGAAATTCTCGAAAGCCTCGGTGCTCATGCCCGCCTGTTGGGCCATCGAGGAACTCGGCCAGCGCAGCACGCACCACTTGGTTTTTTTCACCCGGTGATCGAGCACCGGCCGCATGTGCTTCATCGCGAGCTGCATTCGCTCGGCGGGCACGTCCGAAGTCTCCGCGATGTTGTGGCCGCCGCGGATCGCGATGTAGGCGTCCATGTCCTTCATCTCGGCGAGCAGATGTTTGCTCAAAATTCCATACTGCGTCTCCTCCGCGCCGCGCAGCATTTCGCGGGTCAGGCGGCCCTGATGCACCCGCAGGAAGGGAAACGCCCCTTTCGCGCGGGTTTCGCGGATCAACGCCAGGCCGATGGAATCCGGCACGTCGTGCAGATCGATCAGGACCTTTTCGCCCTTTTTCAAAGAGGTGGAATAGCGGACCAGTTGGCGGGCGAGGGCGTCGATACGGGCGTCGTGCATGGCCTCTCTGGTAATCGCTCGGCGGCGGATTTCCAAGCGCCAAGTCGGGCAAAAACGCAACTTGGCGCTTGGCAGTTCGCTCGGGCGGACTACACCAAGGGCATGGTCCTCGGCGTTCTCGGTTCTGGTTCAGGTTCAAACATGCAGGCGATCCTCGATGCGATCGCCGCCGGCACCCTCGACGCGCGCATCGGCATCGTGCTTTCCGACAACCCGCAGGCCTTCATCCTCGAACGCGGCCGCAAACACGGCATCCCAACCGCCGTGATCGATTGCCGCGGATTCAAAACCAAGTTCCCCGCCGAGGCCCAGGCGGAAACCGCGTCGCTCCTCCAACAAGCCGGTGTCGATCTGGTCTGTCTCGCCGGTTTCCTCCGCCTCGTGAAACGCCCGCTGCTCGACGCCTTTCCCAACCGGATCCTCAACATCCACCCCTCGCTGCTGCCCGCCTATCCGGGGCTGGAGTCGTGGAAACAAGCGCTCGACGCCGGCGAAAAACAAGCCGGCTGCACCGTGCATTTCGTCGATGAAGGCATGGACACCGGACCGGTCATTCTCCAGGAAAGCGTGCCGATCCTAT
>JBIPMR010000015.1:0-15898 GCA_044369025.1 Luteolibacter sp. | reverse complement strand
AAGAAATAAACGTTTCCGCTAGCGGGTTTCCGGGCCCTCATGCAGGCCGGGCACGCGAGTGGATGTCGGGTTCCATCCACCCGGTTTGAAATCAGGGCGGCCACAAGATGGCGAGGGACCATCGCTTGTCACCCCTTCCCGGTTGCACGGAATGGGCAAAATCTTACACATTCCGGACACGCTGGTTCCGTGACGGCAGGGCAAAACCAACCGCCCGCCGAATCGGATGTCCAGGTTAGGGCTCGCCCACTGTCGGGTTTGTCACGACGTCGGCAGTCGCTTTCACGGAACGAGTCAGCACTTCTTTCGCACTCTCGCCGCAGGCCGGACGCCACGGCCGCATCAAACGACGCCGGACTATCAAAACCACCTCACTGGTAAGGCACGCCATGGTTCACCTCGCCCGGAATCCACGACCCTTGACGCGTCTCCTTGACGCGTCTGTTGGGGCTCGTGGCAGACTGTGGTCTCCATCAACTGGGGTCAAACTCCTGGACGGCGGAAGCGAAACGCGGAGATGCGGAGGACGCGGAGGACTTCGCGGACCTGAAGAACAGAGCGGGGGGGTGGGGATCCACTTCCGGACATCCAACCTCTCGGCGTCTTCCTCCGCGAGCTCCGCTTCTCGGCGTTGCGCTTGAATTTATTCTGAGTCACCGGTCGTGAACCCGTGATTCAGGCGGATTTCTCCCTTCGGATTGACCCGCGGGGGCCCGGACGGCAAAACCTTTTCATGGCCATCCGCCTTCCATTCGCGATTTCCGCCATCCCGGCATTGCTGTTAAATTTCGCGGCGGCGGAGCTTGCAATCTGGTGATCCTCGATGCCTGCCGGAACACGCCCGAAAAAATCCGCGCTCGCCGCCAAGGGACAAAACGGTCTCGGCGACTGCCTGCTTCTGTCAGGTCGTGCGGAGGAAGCGTTGCCATGTTACCACCTTGCCGTCGAACTCGCGCCCGAGGATTGCTACCCGCTGTTCAATCGCGGCCGCGCCCGTCTCGCGCTGGAGGCATTGGCGGGGATGCTGTGAGATCCACACCCGGCAATCCCTTGTCGTCATCATTCAGTCTCAGGCCACTTCGATCTTGAGACTTGGATCGGTTTCGCAGGCTTCGACGATGGCGTTGTAGCGGGCGATTAGTTCTTCGAAGGTGTTGCGTCTCTGGCTACCTTGGAATGCGGTCCATTCGAGCATGTTTGCGACGAGGAACTGGGTGATGTCGAGGACTTCAATCCGTTTGATCATTCCTTCTTCGTCGGCGAGGGTTTCGGCCATGGCGGCTCCAGCGTTGGTGGAGATGACGAGGGGGCGGAGGCCGCGGTCAAGGTTGTCGAGGCATTTCTGGAGGAGGAGCTTGGCCGGGGCGGTGGTGACGTGGATCACGCAATCGCCAATTTCAAAATCGCCGGAGCGGCCGGTGGGAGAATCGGCTACGGAATAACCGCTAGGTTTGATCGCGGCTGGATGTCTGATAAGCCAAGGGCCTTGGCGCGAATCCGCCCCGCTTATTTTCAAAACCGAAACCTAACAGTTTGCGGTTTGCAGAGCCGTCCCCCTCACCTCCGCCTCGAAAAATCTCCTCGATTTTTCGAGGGCTACGAACGGGTCCCCACCAATGGAGTGGAGATGGTGAAGGAGGTCAGTGATGAGATCGACCGTGCAGGTGGCCTCGTCACTATCGAAACCGCGCTCGCGGTGATAGTGAAGCATCGCGGACTGTGCGGATCGGGCGCGGAGCCCGTTGGTTGCATCGGGGTCCGCGTAACCATCGGTCGGCACAACAAGACTCGGTTCATGAGGCGGTAGGTTCATCGGGATCAGAAGTTGAACGTTTTAGGCAGGGATGCGGGCGTGCCAAGTAAGAGTAGTTTGCTGATGTTCCCTTGAAGTAAACCGCAATTCATGCTCCAACGGGTTCTGGAAGAGGGTGAGGACGGGATTTTCTTTGAAGTTTCTGACGACACACAGAAAATACCGATCCCGGAGGTATTTGGCGACTTGATGCTCCTTGCGCGTCATCAAAATCTCTCCGGTGGCATCTGCCATGCCTTTGACTTCGACTGCGAGGAACGGGCGGGAATCGGCGGGCTGGAGACGAAAATCGAAGCCACAGCCGAAACGAGTGACGTTGGTGAGTATGTAGCCTGCGAAATCGGCGAGTTTTGGGAAGGATGACTCGAAGAAGCCCTCAGCGGCTGCGCCAGCGATAAGGCGCTTGGAGAAACTTTCGTTTTCGAGGTTATCTTCGGCGAGCGCTGCCAGCTCGTCCATGCCATCTGGAAGCGGCATGACTGAGCTGAGAAGCAGGGGAGAAAGAAGGCGGTAGAACTCGGGCAAGGAAAGCTGGCCGAAGCATTCGTAGGCCTCGCGGCAGTGTTCGCGCGTTTGGCGCTTGTGCCAGCCTTTCCGGGAATTTGGAAAGAGTGGATCAAACTCCTGCATGTAATTCTTGATCGAAGCAGGTTTGCCTCCGAGGGCGTAACCCATCGCATTGTAAGCCTCTGCAAAGTTCGAGAATCCCAAACACTTTAAACCCTCCCGGTCAAACTTGGAGAGGAAGAGGCCCGCCAACATCAGGCGCTCGCGTAGGGAAAATGATTTCATTCCATCAAGAGCCTATTACCACAGAACAAACTGCCGACAGGGATCCATTCCCAGAAGAGGCCACTGCCGGAAAAGAAATCGACGAAGGTTGGAAGGGAAGTGCTCATGAGTTCTTTTGAACAGTTTTTATTGTTGTTGTCAATATTGGAATGTCCGAGGGGAGATTGGGATGAAATTCGAGAATTCCAAGGACAGAATCGGTCCGCTTCGTCCTGTCGGAGAGGTGCCGTGGTGACGAAAGGGGAGAACCCGTAGCCTCGCGGATTGGGCGGCGCGCAGTCGCGATGAGAGCGCCCAATGTCGCACACGCATGTTTTCCGCGAGGGCGCGAAAAACTCCACGCGGGGGCGCGTGGGCTCCCCAAGAATTTCACGCGAGGCGCGAGGGAGCGCATTTCATCACTTCAACTCGGCGGCGGTCCAGGGCAGGGTGCGGCTGCGGTATTGGGCGCGGGCTTGTTGGACGGCGGCGGCGGAAACCGGGGTGTCGTCATTGGACCAGGATTGGCGGACGTAGGTGAGGACGTCGGAAATTTCCTGATCGCTGAGATCGACGTGCGGGGGCATGACGCTGTTGAATTTCTGGCCGGCGACTTCGATGGGGCCTTGAAGGCCGTTGAGCACGATGCGGATGGAGCGCGATGGATCGCCGACCGCCCACTCGGAGGCGTCGAGCGGCGGGAAGGCGCCGGGAACGCCTTTGCCATCGGGGCCATGGCAGGCGATGCAGGTTTTGGCATAAACGGCCGCGCCGCGCTCGTGGACGGCGGGGTCGGGTTTGTGGGTTTTGACGAGGGTTTTGGCGACCACGGGAGCGGCTCCGAGGCGGGCGATGAGTTGTTTGGAAAAATCACCACTGTGGCTGGCGAGGGCGGCGGCGAGGGCGCTGCGGGCGGCGGCTTCGGCCTTGTTGGCGAAGTGGCTGGCGACGGCTTCGATCGGCCCGCCGATGCCGGAGGACGCGCCGATTTCATGCAGATAAACGTCATCGAAAAGCGCGCTGCCGGTGGCTCCGCCGTAACCGCCGAAGAGGCAATGGACGAGGATTTCGGATTGGTTGACGGTGGTGAACTCGGTGCTGAGTTCGGTCCAGTCCTTGGTGCCGGAGATGGCGGAGGTAGCCTCCATGCCGTGGACATTGAACAGGGCTCCGCGGCCGCCGAGGGTTTTCAGGTTCTCGGTTTTGACCCAGCCGCCGACGCGGTAGCGGGTGTTCGGTTTGACGGGGACGAGCGCCCCGGCGCCGACGTCGGCGCGCTCGGAGGAGCGGATCATGAGGGCGGTGCCGCCATTCCGGCCGGCGGGCGAGAGCGACATTTCGACGGCTTCGGGGCGGGCGACGACGTAGTTTTTCAGACTCCAGCCTTCCGGGCCGGGTTGGGAGAAACCGGGGTTGGGCATCACGTTGACGGGAGCGGCGGCGGCGGTGACGGCCGGGGCGTTTGCGGCGGCGGCGAGCAGGACTCCGGCGGCGTGATGGCGAGCGGCGATCTGCCAGGCGTCGGCGAGCGCGCGGTCTTTGAGGATTTTTCCGCTGTCGGCCTGGAGGGTGGCGTGGAGCGATTTGCCGAGGCTCTCGGACGGGGCGAGGCGGGCGAGGGCGATGAAGATTTCGGCGAGTTCGCGGTCGTCGTTGGCGGAGATGAGACCTTCGACGGTGACGGCCTTGGCGAGCGTGTCGTCGAGCGGCGCGTTCGTTATGGCGGCGCGGCGGAGGCCGCGGTTTTTCGAAGCGAGCGCGGTGGTGGTGGTGGCCGGATCGATCACGCCGAGCGCCTGAAGCGCGTAGAACGCGTGGGTGGCGGCGCGGGTGCCGGATTTCACGACTTCCTTGAGTTTCGGCACGGCGGCGGCGGACCCGGATTCGATGATGAGGCGCTGGGCGTTGAGGCTCCAGAAAAGGTTCGGGTGGGAAAGGCCGGCGATGAGGCTGTCGAGATTCGCGGGGTCGAGCTTGGGATTCGCATCGTCGCGACTGCCTTTCGGATAGACGCGGTAAACGCGGCCGAAGCTGGTGTCGCGGACGGGGCTTTCGTAGGCGTTGCCGCGGCCGTTTTTCGCGTCGTAACCGGCGGAGTTTTTGTTCGGCGTCGGGTTGTGCTGGATGATCAGGTTGTACCAATCGCAGATCCAGACCGCGCCGTCGGGGCCGGTTTCGGCGTGGACGGGACCGGACCAGGCATCGGCGCTGCTGTAGAGGTTGTTAGGAAGTTGTTTGGAAACAAAGCCCGCGCCTTTGCGGGTGATTTCGAACTGGCCGACGAGTTTGCCGGTGGGCTCGCAGACGAAGGCGATTTGGTCGCGGTAGTTTTCCGGGAAGCGGTCCGAGGTGTAGAACGCGTGGCCGGCGGCGGAGGTGTAGCGGTCGAACTGGTCAACCTGGCGGATGTCCATCGAGCTGGGGAAGAATTTCGGGTTTCCGTCCTCATTGGGAGTGCGTGGCTGGGGGAGGCCTGCTTTGTCGTAGGCGGACTTGGCGAAGGTGGTGTAGAACGATGGATTGCCATTGGCGGTGGAGCCGAGGATGTCGAAATCGGAGGTGAAACCGAGGCCCCAGGTGTTGTTGGTGGTGTTTTGGAGGAACTCCAGCTTGCTGCCATCGGGGCGGAAGCGGAACACGCCGGTGGAGAATTTGTGGTTTTCGCCGCCGACCGTGCCGTCGAAGCCGGCGTAGCCGATGGTGGCGTAGATCCAGTGGTCGAAGCCGTAGCGGAGGTTGGAAACGCCGGCGTGGGTGTCATTGGTTTTGAAGCCGGTGAAGAGCGTCTGGCGGACGTCCGCCTTGTCGTCGCCGTCGGTGTCTTTCAGGAAAACGATCTCGTAGGCGTTGGCGCAGACCACGCCGCCATTGGCGAACACCATCGAGGTGGGGATGGAAAGTTTGTCGGCAAAGAGGGTGAATTTGTCGGCGCGACCGTCGCCGTTGGTGTCTTCGCAAATGCGGATGCGGTCGTGGCCGAGGTTGCCGGCCTGGAGGTTGTTCGGGTAGTCCACGCTTTCCATGACGTAGGCGCGGCCGCGGAGGTCCCAGGCGATGTGGATGGGGTTGACGATGTCCGGCTCGCTGGCGAAGAGCGAGATTTCGTAGCCGACGGGGACTTGCGCGAGCTTGATCGACTCGCTGGCGGGGATCGGTTTTTGGCCCTCGGTGATGGTTTTGCGTTCGCGGTAGCCGGGCAGGATCATGGCCTCGGTTTCGAGCTCGGGGAGTTTCAGGCTGGTGAGCTTGGTGCGGACCTCGGAGCCCACGCTCCAGAGGATGGCACGGCGGAGGAGTTCGTGAAATCCGGCTTGCTCCCAGCAGCGCATGTCGTGGCCGTAGGCGGTGTAGAAAACGTTGCCTTTGCCTTGTTTGCGGACCCAGCTCCAGGGTTCTTTCTCGCGGAGTTGGAGAATGGTGCGGTCGTCGCCGTGGCGGTCGTGCACGTAGGTTTCATCCCAGGTTTCGAAGCCTTCGTAGCCCTTCATGATCGGGTGTTCCGGGGCGGTGATGGTGGTGCGGAAAACGCCGTCGCCATGCGATTTGAAACGACCGCCGACGAGCTTCACGAACGCCTCGGAGCCGCCGAAACACGCCGACGCGCAATGGATCGGCAGGAACGCGCCGCCCTCCTCGACGTAGCCGAGCAGCGCCTTTTCCTGCGCCGGGTCCATCGCTTCGTTTTGCTTCCAGTTCGCGTAGAGCATCACCGCGTCGTAACGGTCCAACACGTCGCGGCGGAGGTCCGACAGGTTTTCGGTGTAAGTGAAATTGATACCGTCGGTGCCGAGCGCCTTGCGGATCACCCGGTAGCGCTCGATGGGATCGTGCCCCGCGTGGTTGGCCGTCGGAGCACCGAGGAAAAGCACCTCCACACGGCGTGCCTCGTCGCGTGGCTGGACGAGGGATTGTGAAAGGCCGATGGCGGCGGCAAGAACCCCGAGCGGGAGAAGGAGAATTTTTTTCATGATTGCGGTTCCGTGAGCTCCCCGGTGCGCAGTGGCCAGCGGGCGGGCGTTCAGTGTGATTCATTCAGCGAGCGCGTGCTTGTAAGATTGCGGAGGCTTTGTGTAAAATTCCGCCAGATGACCCCGGAAGAATCCCGCAGAAATTGGTCGGCGCAACTCTCGGGTGGGCAGTTCCGGCATTTGTTCGACCATCTCCCGGGCACGCTCTTTTTCGCCAAGGACCGCCATGCCAGGCTGATGGCGGGAAACCCCGACTTCATCCGGCGCTGCGGTTTCCAAACGGAGGACGAAATCATCGGCATCACCGACGATTCGATTTTCCCGCCCAAACTTGCGGAAAAATACCGCCGCGACGACGAGCAGGTGATGACGTCGGGCAAGCCGCTGCTCGGCATCATCGAGTTGTTTCCCGGCAGCGCCGGCAAGCCCGAGTGGTTCGTCACCGACAAGCTCCCGCTCTTCAATCTCGCCGGCGAAATCTGCGGGCTTTGCGGCACCGTCCGCAGTTATGAAGCGCAGCGCGCCGCGATGCAGCCTTACCTCGAACTCGCCACCGTGGCGGATTATTTGAAAATCCATTTCCGCGAAAAACTCGATGTCCCGTCCTTGGCGAAAATGGTCCACATGTCGGTGCGCCAGTTCGAGCGGAAATTCCGCGCCACCTTCCAAATGACCCCGCGCGACTACATGATCCGGATGCGGGTGATCGAGGCCTGCGATTTGCTGGCCCGCACCCGTCATCCGGTCACCACGGTGGCGTTGGATGCCGGGTTTTACGACCACAGCGACTTCGCCCGCCAGTTCCGCCGCCAGATGGGCCAAACCGCGACCCAATACCGCCTGGAGCGCCGGCAGGAAGCGCCGAAACCGGTCCCGTTGAGACCGCGTTGAAACCTGAGATGGCGGAATTTTACACAAGCCTGCCGTCAACCTACAAGCGCTCTCCAGACATCCCGTCCAAGGTCTGAGGAGGTGTCACCCACCGGCCACTCTTCCTAACAAACTCAACCGCACACATCCATGTCACAAATCAACATTGCCATCGTCGGCCTCGGTTTTGGTGCCGAATTCATCCCGATCTATCAGCGCCATCCGGACGCCAACATGTATGCGATCTGCCAGCGGACCCGCTCCAAGCTGGATGAAATCGGCGACAAGTATGGCATCGAAAAACGCTACACCTCTTACGACGAACTGCTCGCCGACCCCGAAGTCCACGCCGTGCATCTCAACTCGCCCATCCCCGACCATGGCAAGCAGGCGATCCAGGCGCTCAAGGCCGGCAAACACGTCGCCTGCACCGTGCCGATGGCCACCAGCCTCGATGAATGCAAACAGATCGTCGATCTGGTGAAGCAGACCGGTTTGAAATACATGATGATGGAAACCGTGGTGTATGCCCGCGAATTCCTCTTCATGAAAGAACTCTATGAAAAGGGCGACCTCGGGAAAGTCCAGTTCCTCAAGGCATCCCATCAGCAGGACATGGAAGGCTGGCCGGGCTACTGGCCGGGCCTGCCGCCGATGTTTTACGCCACCCACTGCGTCGGACCCATCCTCGGACTGATGGGCAGCGAGGCGGAATATGTTTCCTGCTTCGGCTCCGGCACCATCGCCGAGGAGATGCACGCCTGTTATGGCTCCACCTTCGCGGTGGAGACCTGCCATATCAAAATGAAAAACAGCGACCTATCCGCCCAGGTGATCCGCTCGTTGTTCGATGTGGCGCGCCAATACCGCGAGTCTTTTGAAGTTTATGGCACCAGACAATCCGTCGAGTGGCCGCTCATCGAGCACGATCCGCTGGTGATCCACACCGCGAAACTGCCCGAGCCCGAGATCCCGTCGGAAGTGAAGTGCCCGGACTTCGCCCACTACCTGCCGGAGGAAATCCAGGCGTTCACCACCGGCGGCGTCTATGGCGGCGAAGAAGGTGGCGAGCATCTATCATTCACCCAGGGCGGCGGCCACGGCGGCTCGCATCCGCATCTGGTCCACCGCTTCGTCGAGATGCTCAAGACCGGCAAGGACGCCTATCCGAATGCCGTCGAAAGCGCGAACATCACCTGCACCGGCATCCTCGCCCACGAATCCGCACTCAAGGGCGGCGAGATCGTCCACCTGCCGGAATGGACACACCGCGCCTGATTCCCGGTCCCGCGCGGCCCAAAGCCGCACCCCGTCCGGCGTGCGCGACAAGTTAAGGTCTGGAAGCGCGAGTCTGAGACTCGCATGACCATGATTGGAGAAGGAACACGACCATCGGGGCTTTCCTTTTCGCAATCCATGGGCGTGCGGGTTGCAAACCCGCGCTCCCAGCGGCGCCCAATGTCGTTTCCCTTCGCCGCTTTCATTCAAAGACGCGGCATCGCTCGCTTGCCGCGTGTGAAAATCCCCATCACGTTCCGCTGGGCCCGTTCCTCAGGGAAAACGCATGATGAAGTTTACCAGCAGAGCCGCTTTTCTTTGGATCGCGGGTTCCCTCTCAGCGGTTGCCGACACCGCGGCCACCGGCTCGTTCACGGGAAAGCTGGCGGAGGGGTCGGAGCTCGGCCGCCTGTGGTCGGCGCCGCCTATCTATCAGAATCCCGGCAATCCTGCCTCACCTTCCTATTCCCACAGCAGCGCCATTTCCAACGAACTTACACAAGGCCCCTGCGGCCTCACCACCGAGTTCTTCCAGGGGCATGGCGCGAATGGCCGCCCGGACATCCATGGTTTCACGGCGATGCCATCCTATTCCCTGACGGAGAAACTCCAGCTCGTGACCACCTTGCAATTCGCAGGCAGCCACGAGGACAACGGCATCTCGCTGCCGCTGCGCGATGAGGGCCAAATCAGCGACGCCGGCGACAAACTCGGGGACCTTTGTTTCGCCGGCTGTGCCGGACCCGATTATTATATCCACGGCCACAAGTTGCAGCTGATGCCCGGCGTGAAATACACCTGCCTGTCCGGCGGCCCCGGCGGCGGGGATTTCACCGGATGGACCTGGCTCGCCGGACTGCGGATTGCTTTCTAACTATTTTGCAGCACGATCCGGTGCCGCGCTTTGCCGGCGCGCAGGTGATCGAGCGCCGCATTCACGTCCCGCATCGCAAAGGTTTCGATCACCGGGGCGATTTCATGGCGCGCGCAGAAGTCCAGCATCGTCGCCACCGTGAACGGCGAACCCAGCGGCGAACCGGAAATCGACTTGCGGCCGCCGATCAATGAAAACGCCGCGACCGGCACCGGTTCCAACACCGCTCCGACAAAATGCAGACGCCCGTCCGGCGCAAGCGCTGCAATGTAGGCATCCCAGTCCAAAGCCACGTTCACCGTCACTAAAATGAAATCAAACGAGCCCGCCAGTTTGGTCAGCGCCGCCTTGTCCCGCGTGCCGACGACATGGTGGGCGCCAAGTTTCCGCGCCTCATCGGCCTTGGATTCACTGGAGGTAAACGCCGTCACCTCGCAGCCCCACTTGTTTAAAAACTGCAACGCCAGGTGACCCAAGCCGCCGATCCCGATGACGCCCACGCGGTCGGTCGGCTTCACTCCGAAATCGGTGATCGGTGCGAAAACCGTGATGCCGCCGCAAAACAGCGGGCCCGCGCTCGCGGGATCGAGTTTCGCCGGCAGTTTGATCGCCCACTCCCAGTTCGCGCGCACCCGGTCGGCGAAACCACCGTGCCGACCGACGATCATTTGCTCGCTGCTCGAGCAGAGGTTGTGATTTCCGGAAAGGCAGGGGCGGCACGACATGCAACTCCCCGCGAACCATCCCAAGCCCACGCGATCGCCGACCGCGAGGCCTTTGACTTGATCGCCGGCTTTCTCGATCACCCCCACCACCTCGTGGCCCGGCACCAGCGGGTAGCTGGAATTGCCCCAATCGTTGTCGAGCATCGAAAGGTCCGAGTGACAGATCCCGCAGGATTCCACCTTCACCTGGACCTGCTCGGGACGCAGCGCGCCGGGAGCGTATTCGATTTCTGTGAGTGGCTGTCCGGACTTTGTGGCTGCCCAACCGTGGAATTTTTCGCTCATGTTGGCGCACTCTCGCAGAAATTTCCGGGGATGCAAACGGCGACTCACCGCAGGTGGACACGGCCGCGCACCGCATGGACCCCCGCCTTTTCTGATAAACGCAGATTGATCCGTTTACGGGCGCATCGCGCCTCAATGAGCCGCAAGTTGCGGTTGGCGGCGCGCGATGGCGGTGAGCTTGCTTTGAAGGGCGACGAGCGGAACCTTGGGTGTGCCCTTGCCCTCGCGCAGACGGACGATCGCCCGCGGCTCGAAACTTTCCTCCCAGTGAAGCAGCGGCACTCCCAACTCCAGTCTCACGCATTCTTCGGCCACGGCGCGCCGCTCGGCCGGGAACATGCTGGCATTGAGAAACACCTCCGGACGTGCGTGATCCGGGATTTCGCAGTCGGCCTGCAAATCGATCCGCTGCCCGCCGCTTTCCGGGTCCCAGTGGACACTCGCAACCGAGGCATGGTCGCCGTAACCGGGAAACGCACAGCGGCTTGTCACCTCGATCCGCTCGCCCACGGTTGGCGAATTTTCGAAGTCCTGCGACCAGAACGCCAGCTCGGCTTTGCCGTCCCTCAATGAAACCGTGGCAGTCTTGCAATTTTCATTCGTTTTCATGGTCTTTGGAAATTTAGAGTTCACCCTGACAATCCGCCCTAACCGCCGTTTTTGCAAATCGCCGATTGCAAAAATCGACGCGCCCTGCCGCCGGAATCGCGCCGATCCGGGCAATTCGCGCAATTTCAAGAGACAAGATTGCGCCCGGGGAGGTTTTAACCGACAAGAAGTCGCCACACATGACCCAGCTTTTGATTGAACCCGCTCGCCGCACCGGTTGTGACGACATTCCCGCGCTTACCGAAGTTTTGCGCACCGCCGCCCAACGCCAACGATCGCCGATCGATGACGTGCTCGATGCCGGGGTCGTCGATGAGGAGCGCTACATGCGGGAATTGGCGCATGACCTTGGCATTGAGTGGCTCGAGAGCATTCCCATGGCCGAGGTGCCGCTGCCGCTGCGTGAAGCTTGCGGGCCGCGGTTGGCACTGCGCCACCGCTTGCTGCCGGTCGCCATCGAGGGTGAGGGCGAGCAAAAGCGCCTGAAACTTTGCACCTTCGATCCCTTTAACCTCGTCGCCCGCCAAGCCGCCGCGCAGGAATTGGCGCTGCCCATCGAGTGGTGCATGGCCTCCCGCAAGCGCCTGCACGAAGCGCTGCGGCGTTTGTACGGCGTCGGCGCCGACACCTTTGAGCAAATCCTCGAAGGCCGCGATTTCGACTACGATCACCTCGAATCCGGCGAGGACGAGGCCAACGTCATTGACCAGGACGACGACGAAGAAGCCTCCGTCGTCAAATTCGTCAACCAGATCATCCGCGAAGCGCTCGACCAGCGGGCGACCGACATCCACGTCGAGCCACTCAGCACCAATCTCCGCATCCGCTACCGGATCGACGGCCGCTTGATCGAAATCGCCGTGCCGGAAAACATCAAGGCGCTGCAAAGCTCGGTCATCGCCCGTTTGAAAATCATGGCCCGCCTCGACATCGCCGAGCGCCGCGTGCCGCAGGACGGACGGATCAACCTCCAGTTCGAAGGCGCGACCATCGACGTCCGCGTCGCCACCGTCCCCACCGTCGAGGGCGAGAGCGTCTCCCTGCGTCTGCTCAACCAGGAAAAATTCAACATCGCCAAGCTTGGCATGGAGTCCTTCGTCCAGAAAAAGATCGAAACCCTGCTCCACCTGCCCAACGGCATCATTCTCATCACCGGCCCCACCGGATCCGGCAAATCCACCAGCCTTTATTCGTTCCTCACCGAGGTGAACCACCCCGAGCGGCGCATCGTCACCGTCGAGGACCCGGTGGAAAACAAACTCGTCGGCGTGATGCAGATCGCCGTGAAAAACGAGATTGGCCTGACCTTCGCCACCGCGCTGCGCTCCATCCTCCGCGCCGACCCGAACATCGTGATGATCGGGGAAATCCGCGACCTCGAGACCGCGGAAATCGCCATCCGCGCCTCGCTCACCGGTCACTTGGTTTTCTCCACCCTCCACACCAACGACGCGATGGGCGGGATCAGCCGTCTCGTCGATATGGGCGTCGAGCCGTTCCTGGTTTCCGCCGCCGTCCGCGCCTTCCTCGCCCAGCGCCTGGTGCGGAAACTCTGCCCGCATTGCAAAGTGCCGCGCGAAGTCAGCGATCCGGACCGCCGCGACCTCGGCATCCCCAGCCAGCTCACCGGCCAAATCTACTCGCCAAAAGGCTGCGACCGCTGCCGCATGACCGGTTTCTCCGGCCGCCTCGCGATTTACGAAATCATCCTCATCACCCAGCCGATGCAGGAACTCGTCGCCCACCGCGCCCAAGCCGTCGAACTCCGCGCCCAAGCCGTGCGCGACGGCTACGTCCCGATGCGCGAATATGGCTGGCATAAGGTGATGAAGGGCGAAACCACCATCGAAGAAGTCATCTCCGTGACCTCCTCCGACATCGGCGGCGGGGAGTGAGTAACATGGAACAGCGAGCATCGA
Source organism: Luteolibacter sp. (assembly GCA_044369025.1). Taxonomy (GTDB): domain Bacteria; phylum Verrucomicrobiota; class Verrucomicrobiia; order Verrucomicrobiales; family Akkermansiaceae; genus Luteolibacter. The sequence continues at coordinate 2,786 of JBIPMR010000015.1, read as the reverse complement.
ACGCCCAACATCGAACCTTGAAGTGAAGAATCCGAATCGACGTCGCCGTTAGGCTATTTCAGTTTTAAGCATTTCAGCTTTTCAGCTTTTACCCACCGATGCCCCTCTACGCCTACAAAGCCCTCGCCGCCAACGGCTCCGTCACCACCGGCGAACTCGACGCCGCCGACCGTCCCGAAGCGCTCCGCATGCTCGACCGCAAGGGCCTCCAGCCGGTCAATCTCAAGGAAACCGCCGTCGCCGTTTCCGCGAAAAAAACCAACGGCAACGCCAAGGGAAAAGCCGACGATACCAAAAAATCCAAGGACCAATCCGAGTCCAAAGATGCCCCGATCCCCGAGGGTCCGATCAAACTCAAGCGCTCCGAAGTTGTGCTCTTCACCGAAGAGCTCTCCGACATGCTCAGCGCCGGCCTCCAGCTGGAGCCCGCGCTCAAATCGATGGAAAGCCGCCAGGAACTCGGCAACCTCAAGGCCGTTTCCTACAAAATCCGCCAAATCGTCCGCGACGGCGTCAATTTCTCCGCCGCCCTTAAAAAAGTCAGCCCCAGCTTCGGCGCGCTCTACTGCTCGCTCGCCGCCGCCGGCGAGGCTTCCGGTGCACTCGATGAAATCCTCAAGCGCCAGGCCCACTACCTCAAAACCCTCGCCGAACTCCAAAGCCGCCTCATCCTCGCGATGATCTACCCGGCCTTCCTGGTCGTCGCCGGCATCGGCGTTTCCATTGTTTTCGTCACCACCCTGATTCCCCAGCTCACCGCCCTGATCAAAAGCAGCGGCGGCGAAATCCCGTTAGGCGCCGCCATCCTCATCGGCGCTTCGAATTTCCTCAGCAAGTGGTGGCTCGTCATCATCCTCACCCTGCTGGCCGCCTTCATCTTCTTCAAAGCCTGGAAAGACAACGACGCCAACAAGCCCACCTGGGACCGCATGAAACTCCGCCTGCCGCTCGTCGGCCCGGTCATCACCAGCCGTTTCTACGTCCAGTTCCTCGAAACCATGGCCAACCTCGTCGGCAACGGCCTGCCACTGCTGCGCGCCCTCGAACTCTCCCGCGACGCCACCGAAAACCGCTCGCTCCGCGCCGAACTCAACAAGGTCATCGACCAGGTCGGCGACGGCCGCTCGTTTTCCAAAGCCCTGATCCGCAACGGCGCCTTCCCGCCGCTGCTCATCGACATGATCTCCGTCGGCGAACAAACCGGCAAGATCGACCAGTCGCTCCGCCGCGCCGCCGAGCGCTACGACAAGGAACTCGACAAGGATCTCCAGCGCATCATGGCCCTCATCATGCCCATCGTGCTCATCATCATGGCCGGCCTCATCGGCACCATGGCCTACCTGATGATCACCTCCATCTTCCAAACCATGTCGAAGATGAAATAAGCCGCCCCGCGCCGCTTCCCCACCGCCCTCCCCCGTTTGGGGCATTGAAACAACAGGCAGTTGGGGCAAGTATCCCTCCATCATCATGACTCACCCGCTCAACCGCCGCCGCTTCCTCTGGACCACCGGCGTGGCCGGCATCGGCCTCGCCACCGCCTCGCGCTCCTTCGGCCAAGCTCCCGCCGTTTCTCCCAATTCCAAGCTCCGCGTGCTCTGCATCGGCGTCGTCGGCACCATCGGCGGCGAAGACCGCCACCAGGTCGCCTCGCACCCGTCCGTGGAAATCGCCGGCCTCTGCGATGTCGATTCCAACGCCCTCGCCAAAGCCGCCGCCGAGCATCCCAACGCCTTCACCTGCGCCGACTACCGCGAGGCGTTTTCAAAATTCGGCGACCAGTTCGACGCCGTCGTCGTCGCCACTCCGGATCACAGTCACGCGATCATCATGCTCACCGCGATGGCCAACGACAAACACGTCTACGGCCAGAAACCCCTCGTCCACCAACTCGAAGAACTGGTGATGATGGAAAAAGCCATCGCCGCCAAACCCAAGCTCGTCACCCAGGTCGGCAACCAACGCATGGTCATCCCCGGCCGCCGCGCCGCCGTCGAAATCCTCCGCTCCGGCGTGCTCGGCAAAGCCGTCGAAGCCCACGTCTGGGTCAATTCCCCCAACGACCGCGCCTACTTCAATCTCGACCGCATCATCGAGCCCGCCACCCAGCCACCCGCGAATCTCAATTGGGACCTCTGGCTCTGCGGCACCGAAGCAATCCCCTACCGTCCCGGCATGGCCCCCGTCGTCTGGCGTTCCTGGTGGGATTACGGCAGCAACGGCCTCGGCGATTGGGGCTGCCACGTGCTCGACGTCATCATCTACGGCTACGACGAACTGCTCTCGCCCATCGCCGTGCAGACGAACTGCCCGAAGGCGGAAAACCCGTTGTTCCACACCCATCCGTGCACTTCCACCATCACCTACGCGGTGAAGTCGGACAAATTCGCCCGCAAGACCTTCGCCATCCACTATAGCGATTCCGCGCAACCGGTTTCCCGCGCCGCCATCGGCCTGCCGCCGGGAAATTTCGCCGATAAAAACATGACCGTCGTCGTCTGCGAAAACGGCGTGCTCACCCTCACCGCCGGTGGTTTCCTCGAAGTCTGGCGCGATGGCAAGCTCACCAAAGGCCTCGACATGCCCAACCTCCCCGAGTTCCCCAAAATGAACCATTGGCATGCCTGGGTGGACAACTGCCTCGGCATCAAAACCGAGCTGCGCAGCCCCTTCAAAGACGCCGTCCGCATGACCGAGGCCGCCATCCTCGCCGTCAAAGCCACCCGCTTCCCCAACCGCGAGCTGCTCTGGGACAAAGCCACCCTCAGCTTCCCCAACCAGTCGGA
>JBIPMR010000304.1:0-5097 GCA_044369025.1 Luteolibacter sp. | reverse complement strand
CCGACCACCGCGCTCGATGTCACCGTGCAGAAGCAGGTGCTCGACCTGATCCGCGACCGCCAGCAACAACTCGGGACCGCGGTGATTTTCATCACCCACGATCTATCCGTGGTTTCTGAAATGTGCGACCACGTGAATGTGATGTATGCCGGACGGATCATCGAGAGCGCCCCGAAGGCGGAGCTTTTCCGCCATCCGCTCCACGCCTACACCCGGTCGTTGCTGAAATCGATCCCCGCCACCCACGCCAAAGGCGAGCCGCTTTACACGATTCCGGGCCTGCCGCCCGATCTATCCAAACCACCGGCCGGATGTTCGTTCAAGGAGCGCAACCAAATCGGCAACCCCGAGCGCTGCCTCAGCGTCCGCCCGCCATCCCTGGATGAAATCGAGCCGGAGCATTTCGTGCAAAACTGCCCGGGCTGTCTGGCAAATGCTTAAAGCGCTCAATGACCATCGCCGCGGGCGAGCAGCTCCGCCTCTTCCTCGTGCGAGTGGATTTGCAGTGAAACCTGGACGCCTTCTTTTTCCGCCGCCGCCTTGAGCACGCTGCGGATCGCCGAGGCGGTGAAGCCGTTTCTACCGATCAGCATGGCGACGTCGGCTTGCGCGAGCACGAGTTTGAAGCGCAGCCGCTTCGGCCCCAGTTCAGCGACTTTGAGCTGCGCCTGGCTCGGGTCGTCGATGAGTTTGACGGCCACGTATTGAAGAAAATTTCTCAATCTATCGGTGACGGCCTGCATGATGCCGATAGGTTTAACCGGAGATGCCGGCTTCGCAAGCCAAGGTTCCGGACGATCGCCGCTTCTTCATCTTGCCACTTGGCGAATGGCCCGCCATTTTCCGCGCATGTCACGCAGTCACCGCATCACGATCCTCGCCGGAGACGGCATCGGCCCGGAAGTCATGGCCGAATCCCTCCGCATTCTCGAAGTTGTCGAAGCCAAATTCGGCTTCACGGTTTCCCGCTCCGAGCACCTCGTCGGCGGCGCGGCCATCGATGCGACCGGCCACCCGCTTCCTCCTGAAACCGTCGCCGCCAGCGAGGCGGCGGACGCGATTCTCTTCGGTTCGGTCGGCGGCCCCAAATGGGAATCGCTGCCACCGGATATCCAACCGGAACGCGGCGCGCTGCTGCCGCTGCGCAAGCACTTCGGGCTGTTTGCCAACCTCCGCCCCGGCGTCTGCCTGCCAGCGCTGACCCACGCGTCGCCGGTCAAACAGGAACTGATCGCCGATGGCTTCGATGTGCTCTGCGTCCGCGAACTCACCGGCGGCATCTATTTCGGCACCCCGAAAGGCCGTGAAGAACGTGATGGCGAACCGGTCGCCTTCGACACCATGGTCTATCAAAAAAGCGAGATCCAGCGCATCGCCCGGGTCGCGTTCACCGCCGCCATGGGACGGAAAAAACAACTGCTCTCGGTGGACAAGGCCAACGTGCTCGCATCGTCGGTGCTGTGGCGCGAAACGGTGATTGAAATCGCCGGGGAATTCCCCGAAGTCCAGCTCTCGCACATGTATGTCGACAACGCGGCGATGCAGCTCATCAAGCGCCCGGGCTCGTTCGACGTGTTAGTCACGGAGAACCTCTTCGGCGACATTCTATCCGATGAAATGGCGATGATCTCCGGCTCGCTCGGGATGCTGCCATCCGCCTCGTTAGGCAAACAACGCGAGGACGGCCTCTACTTCGGCCTCTACGAACCGTCCGGCGGCTCGGCCCCCGACATCGCCGGACAAGGCATCGCCAACCCGATCGCCCAGATCCTCTCACTCGCGATGTTGCTGCGTTTCTCCCTCGGAGAAATCGAAGCCGCCGACGCGATTGAAGCGGCCGTGGCCAAGACCATCGCCGACGGCTTCCGCACCGGTGACATTGCCACCAGCCAGCCAGGCGAGACGAAAGTCGGCACCCGGGCGATGGGCGACGCGGTTTTGGAAAGACTCTGAAATTCGTTAGGTTTTTGCTGCTACGAGGGAAGATGGGCAACCACGGAATACACAGAATACACGGAACATCATCAGGGGGCGGCAAGTCTCATTCCCAACTCTCTTGCCTTCCGAGTGTTCCGTGCATTCCGTGGTTCTGATTTCTGAATTCCACTTAATTTGATCCCAAGGCGGGACTTCGCCGCTTTGGGATTTTTTTAGGACTTCACCAAACGAAAAAACGCCCGGACTTGCGTCCGGACGTTTTGGAAAACTTCTCTCGGTGTGAGCCGGAATCAGCGGGAGTAAAGTTCGACGATGAGCTGCTCGTTGACGAGCGGATCGATGTCGGAACGCTCTGGGACGCGGGAAACCACGGCTTCGAGTTTGTCCTTGTTCACGTCGAGCCAATCGACACCCGGGGAAGCCTGGGTGAGGTCGGTCATGCGGAGCACGAGTTGTTGCGAGGAAGGCTTGCCACCGACTTTGATCACGTCGCCTGGCTTCACCTGGAAGCTGGCGATGTCAACGGTGCGGCCGTTCACGAGGACGTGGCCGTGGTTGACGATCTGACGGGCGGACTGGCGGGTGTTGCCGAATCCGGCACGGTAAACCACGTTGTCGAGACGGGTTTCCAGAAGCTGGAGAAGGATCACACCGGTCACGCCACGGCGGCGGGCGGCTTCTTCGTAGTAACCGCGGAATTGCTTTTCGAGCACACCGTATTGGAAACGAAGCTTTTGTTTTTCGCCGAGGGCGACGGAGTATTCACTCTTCTTTTTGCGACCGGCACGGACGCCGTGCTGGCCGGGTGGGAAGTTGCGGCGTTCGAATGCCTTGGATGGGCCAAAGAGGGAGACACCGAAGCGGCGGCTGATCTTTGCGCGTGGACCTGTATAACGTGCCATATTGGAATTTCTAAAAAGGTTGGATTAGACGCGGCGGGCCTTTTTAGGGCGGCAACCGTTGTGGGGAATCGGGGTCACGTCACGGATCGAGAGAATTTCAAGTCCCAGACCTTGCACGGCACGCACGGCGGACTCGCGTCCGGAACCCGGGCCCTTCACGCGGACGTCGACTTCCTTGAGACCGTGTCCCATGGCTTGGCGGCAGGCGTCTTGTGAAACCACCTGCGCGGCGTAAGCCGTGCTCTTGCGGGATCCCTTGAAACCCATCTTGCCGGCGCTGGACCAACCGATGGCATTGCCATTCGCATCCGTCACGCTGACGAGGGTGTTGTTGAAAGTGGCAGTCACGTGAACAATGCCACGGATGACATTCTTCGAGCCTTTGGCTTTGTGAATCTTGATTTCCTCTTCACCGCCGCCGATTTCGGCGAAGATGTCGCGCTTGGCTTCCTTCTTCGGCGCGCCTTCGATGGTGGCGGCCGCTTCAGGTGCTGGAGCGGATGGGGTGGCGGGTGCTGGAGCTGCTTTGGGCTCAACTGCCGACTCTACGGCAGCATCTTGGTTGGTTTCTTCAGACATGAGTGTTAACTAAAATTATTTCTTCACGCCCACGGTCTTCTTCTTGCCCTTGCGGGTTCGTGCGTTGGTGCGGGTCCGCTGTCCGCGGACCGGCAAACCGCGCTTGTGGCGGATGCCACGATAGCAGTTGATGGAGGTCAGACGCTTGAGCTGCGATTGGCGCTCACGGCGAAGGTCACCCTCAACCATGATGGATTCCGCCTGGATCACCTGGGCGATGCGGACGAGTTGATCCTCACTGAGTTGCCCGGTGCGGATGTTTGGGTCGATCCCTGCGTGTTCGAGGATCTTCGCCGCCGTTGGGCGGCCGATGCCAAACATATAGGGCAGAGAAGCTTCGATGCGCTTCTCATTGGGGATTTCAATACCTAGGATACGTGCCATGATGTGCGTGAATTTCGCGTGAACGCAAAGGGCCCCCAGACAACTCTGGAGACTCCGCGGGGCGGGTGATTTAGCAGACCGCCGGGGGCTGGCAAGCGGTAAATGGAAATTTTCTCGGTTTAAACTCACGGTTTCCCCATTCCGCCCGTGGTTCCCGTCGTTTTCCACCAAGGGCCCAGGAACATCTCCACCGCCTTCGAAGACCTCTTCGCACTCCCCGACGAACTCGCCGCCGAGCTACTGCCATTTCTCCCGATCTACCATACCCTCTCGTCCAACCCAGAACTCGAAAAGAACGCCATGTCTGTCGCAGAAAAACTAAAGGCCGAAGGCCGCGTCGAAGGACTTTGGATCGGTCAGATTCAAAGTCTTGAAGAGTTCCTCGATTTGCCCGTCCAGTCCAGCGAGTCGCTTGGAGCACTTAGACTCGCGGAACTTAAAGCGATGCAAGAGCGGCTCCACCGGGAATACGAACAGCGATTCAAGCGGCATTGAACCGCCCGGCCTGTTGGAGCCGATGAATCGATTCCACGAGAGCTGACATCGCGGCGGCCGCTTGCCATTGACAGGTTGTTTGGGAGGGACTCCCCAAGATCCATTCTGGACAATGCAACTCCTGCTCCTAGGTTGGGCGCACTTACATTGCATCCATGGAAATCACCAACGACTCCGCCTCCCACCTCCCTCCCGACGACGTCGCCGCGATCGACGAACTCGGCAAAACCTTCCAAGCCTTCCGCGCCGAACTCGCCAAGGCCATCATCGGCCAGGACGATGTCATCGAGAAGCTCGCGATTTGCCTTTTCGCCCGCGGCCACGCCTTGCTGATGGGCGTGCCAGGATTGGCGAAAACCTTGCTGGTGTCCTCGGTGGCCCAGACGTTCGACCTGTCCTTCAACCGCATCCAGTTCACCCCCGACCTGATGCCGGCCGACATCACCGGCACCGACATCATCCAGGAATCCGGGGTGGGCGGTCGCCGCGAGTTTGAATTCATCAAAGGACCGGTCTTCGCCAACATCGTGCTCGCCGACGAAATCAACCGCGCACCCGCAAAAACCCAGTCCGCGATGTTGGAGGCCATGCAGGAGAACAAGGTCACCGTCCTCGGCAACACCTACACGCTCTTGCCGCCGTTTTTCGTGCTCGCGACCCAAAACCCGATCGAGCAGGAGGGAACCTACCCGCTCCCGGAAGCCCAACTCGACCGCTTCATGTTTCTGATCGAAGTCGATTACCCATCCGCAGCCGAGGAGAAGGAAATCGCCCGCGCCACCACTGGCACCGCCCGCCA
>JBIPMR010000303.1:0-5112 GCA_044369025.1 Luteolibacter sp. | reverse complement strand
CATCGGCGAGGAAAACCTCGTCACCGCGGGGCCGGTGCTCGTCGCCTCCAACCATCAGAGTTTTCTCGATCCGCCGTTGATCGGAAATCTCTACCAGGACGAAATGGTCTTCCTCGCCCGCAAGACACTCTTCGTCGGGTTTTTCAAGTGGCTCTATCCGCAATGGAACGCCATTCCCGTCGATCAGGACCGGCCGGACATGGGCAGTTTGAAAACCATCATCCGCAAGCTCAGGGAAGGCCACCGCGTGCTCGTTTTCCCCGAAGGCGCGCGCACGCTGGACGGGCATCTCGGCGACGCCGCTCCCGGCATCGGCCTGATCGCCGCCAAATCCGGCGCGGTGATCCAGCCGGTTAGAATCTCCGGCGCCCGCGACGCGCTGCCCCGCGGTTCCGCCAGGATCCGCTTCGCACGCATCACCGTCAGCATCGGCAAGCCGATCTATCTGACTCCCGAGGAGCAGAAAGCCACCGACGGCAAGGAGAGCTACGACCGTATCGCCAAGCGCATCATGGCCGCCATCGGCGAGCTCTAGTTTCGCGGGGCGGAGCACACCTTTGGACTCCGGCGCGCTCCCGTCAGGAATTTTTCAACAGCGCGGCGGCATAAAAACCGTCGTATCCGGTGGCGGCGGGCGAGACCGGGCGCTCTTCGAGCAGCGTGAAATCCCCCTGGGCTAACAAGTGATCGACCGCCGCGCGGTTTTCCGAGGGAAGGATCGAGCAAGTGGCGTAAACCAGCCGGCCGCCGGGTTTGAGCATCGCGGTGTATTTGGTGAGCAACTCCTTCTGGATGCCTTGCACGCGCTCGAGGGCGGCGGGTTTGAGACGCCATTTGAGATCCGGTTGGCGCTTCAACGTGCCGAGGCCGGAGCACGGCGCGTCGATCAGCAGGCGGTCGGCGACTTCCGCGAAATCGACGGCGGTGGCGGCGGTGATCTCCTTGGTCTTGATGCACTTGTTGGCGTTGGCGCGTTTGGCGCGGCGTTCGAGTTCGGCGAGTTTTTTGGCATCCACATCCATGCCGAAGACGCGGCCTTCGTTTTTCATCAACGCGGCGAGGTGCAGCGATTTGCCACCGGCGCCGGAACAGGCGTCGATCACGCGCTCGCCCGGTTGCGGGTCGAGCAGCGGGGCGATCATTTGCGAGCCGGCGTCCTGGATTTCCACCCGGCCGTCGAGCCGCAGCGACTTCGGCAGCGATTTGCCGGGAGCGAGCACCAGCGCGTCCGGCAGATCGGCGACTTCGGTGGCGGTGATGTGGAAACTGGCGAGCCAGGCGATCACGTCCGGGCGGGTGGCACGCAGGGTGTTGACGCGCAGGAAAATCGAAGCGCGCTGATTGAGGGCGGAAAGCTCTGCGTCCCAAGCGCCGCCGAGTTCGGCCACGCCGAGGGCGTCGATCCAATCCGGGATCGACTCCCGCACCGCCCGCGGTTGGGCGGCCAGTTCGGCCTCGCGGGCTTGGATTTCCTCGATCGGGCGGCCGTTGTACGCCCACCACTCCGGGATTTCATAACCCATGCGCACCCACTGCGCGGCGCAGAGGGCGGTGGTTTCCTCGCTCTCGACGAGGAAACCGAGGGCGCGCCGCCAGCGGGCGACTTCGAAAACCGTCTCGGCGATGAAACTGCGGTCGCGCTTGCCCCATTTCGGGTTCTCTTCGAAGGCGGTGGCGAGTTCGTGGTCGAGGACGCGGTGCTCGCGGAAGACGGATTTGGCGATGGTCGAGGCGGCCTCGGCGAGGATGCGGTGCATTTTCATGAAGGCGCACCCTTTCCTAATCCGGGCAGGTTGGCAAACGAAACGAAGCTCAGCGCTTCGCCTTGGGCGTTTTCAAAAACGCCGCCACCTCCGCCACCGCGCGGGTGTTGAACACATCCTCGCGCCGCAGCCAGCCTTTCCGCGCCAACCGCACCCCGAGGCCGAGATGATGCAGGCCCATCGTCGAATGCGCGTCCGGATTGATCGAGCACAGCACGCCCTTGTCCCGCGCACGCTTCCACCAGCGCCAATCCATGTCCAGGCGCATCGGGTTGCAATTCAGCTCGATGATCGTCCGGGTCTCCGCCGCGCAATCGATGACCATCGCGTGATTGACCGCATACGGCTCGCGCTTCAGCAGCAGCCGGCCGGTTAGATGGCCGAGCATCGTCACGTGTTCGTTCTCCATCGCCCGGCAGATCCGGCGCGTCATCTCCTCTTCGGATAGAGTGAACGACGCATGCACCGAAGCCACGCAGTAGTCGAGTTGCGCCAGGATCGCATCGTCGAAATCGAGTGTGCCGTCCTTGTGGATGTCCACCTCGGAACCGGCGAAAATCCGGAATTTTCCGTAGCCGGCGTTGAGTTTGGCGATCGCCGCCACTTGCTCCATCAGCCGGATTTCATCCAGCCCGTTCGCTTGGAACGACGCTTTCGAGTGGTCTGCGATCCCGAGGTATTGCAACCCGAGTTCCATCGCCTCATCGGCCATCGCTTCCAGCGTGTTGTGGCCGTCCGAGGCGGTGGTGTGGTTGTGGAACGTCCCGCGCAGTTGCGCCAACTCGAGCAATCGCGGCAGCGTGTGCTCCGCCGCCGCCTCGATCTCGCCGCGGTTTTCCCGCAGCTCCGGCGGGATGAAATCCAAACCCAGCGCCCGATAGATATCCGCCTCGTCGTTCACCTCGGGAATCACCGCTGCGTCGTTTGTCGGCGTGAATCCGTATTCGTTGAGCGAAAGCCCCTGCTTCAGCGCCAGCCCGCGGATCGCCACGTTGTGCTCCTTCGAGCCGCTGAAATATTGTAGGGCGAATGGAAACTGGGCGTTGGAAACCGCCCGCAGGTCGCATTGCAGGCCGTTTTTCAACCGCACCGAACTCTTGGTATCGCCACAAACGATGATCGATTCCACCTGCGGCAGGGTGGTGAAATCCTCGCACACCAGCTTCGGCTCCTTGGTCGCCACCAGGAAATCCAAATCATGCACCGTCTCCTTCGCCCGCCGAAACGAGCCCGCCACCGCCACCCGCGAAATCTCCGGATGCATCCGCAGCAATTCCAGAATCTCCTCCACCAGCGGGCTGATCCCGCCCAGCAGAAACGAATCCGCGAACGTTTCCTTCAACGCGATCGCCTCCAGGATTTTCACCTGCGTCTTCGCGCCGAAACCTGGCAAGCCCGCCACTTTTCCGGCCTCGCACGCCGTTTTCAAGTCCGCCACCGAGGCCACTCCCAACGCCTCATAAAGCGCCTTCACCTTCTTCGGCCCCAAGCCCTGCACGTCGAACAACTCGAACAGCCCCGTCGGAAACTCCGCCCGCAGCTTCTCATAAAACTCCAGCCGTCCGGTGCTCGCCAGTTCGTGCAGCTTGTCCCGCAGCGCCTCGCCGATCCCCTTGATGCCCGTCAGCTCGTTCTTCTCCGCCAGCTCCACGATCTCGCCGTCGAAATTCCGCACCGTCTCCGCCCCCTGCCGGTAAGCGCGGATCTTGAACGGATTCTCATCCTTCAGTTCCAGCAACAAGGCAATCGCCTCCAACACCTCCGCCAAATTCTCACGCGTCATGGTTGGAAACTCGCCACGTTGGGAAAAACCGTCAAGCCCCGTGCAACTGCAACTGCAACTGCAACTGTGGCTGTGGCGTCTCGCCGCAGTGCGAATGAGGTGCGAAAGAAAAGCGCATCCTCCCGCCCGGCAGTCTGCTCATGCTCCCACCTGTCGCCCCGCATTCTCAGGCGACCCATCCACCCCACCCATCCTGCTCTTTATCCGTGTAAATCCGTGAAATCCGTGGTCAAAAATCTTTGCTCCCCCAACAGCCCTCATTCATTCGCAATTGCTGCACGCTTGCACCCGGGCTATCCCCCGCCTATCGATTCCCGGTTTCAAACCCACAACGAACATGGAATGGAAAGGTAGGAGACAAAGCACCAACGTCGAGGATGGCCGCAACGAAAGATCCCGTGGCGGCGGCGGCGGCGGAATCGGCCTGCTGATGACCATCGGCCGGATTTTCGGCTTCAAGGGAATCATCGCGGCCCTGCTGGTGGGAGGCGTGCTCTGGAAATTGGGCATCGTCGATCCGAGCATGTTGCTCGGTGGCGGACCTGCCATGGAATCCCAACCGGTCGAGGTGACCCCCGAGGAGCAGGAACGATTTGAATTCGTCAAAGTGGTGCTGGCCGGGACCGAGGACGTGTTCGGCGCGGAGTTCGCAAGGCATGGTCAGAAATACGAATTCCCGGTGCTTAAGATCTATCGGGCGCGGGTTCCGACGGCCTGCGGCACCGGCAGCGCGGCGATGGGGCCGTTCTACTGCCCCGCAGACCGCAAGGTTTACATCGATCTGAGTTTTTACGACGAGCTGGCCCAGACCTTCAATGCGCCCGGCGATTTCGCGCAGGCCTACGTGGTGGCCCATGAGGTGGGGCACCATGTCCAGACATTGTTAGGAACCTCCGCCAAGGTCAACGCCATGCGCGGCAAGCCGGAATACAACGAATACTCGGTGCGCCTCGAACTGCAGGCCGACTTCTATGCCGGCGTCTGGGCGCACCACACCAAAAAATACCTCGACCGCGGCGACATCGAAGAAGCCATGCGCGCCGCCAACGCCATCGGCGACGATGCCATCCAGAAAAAAGCCCAAGGCCGCGTCGTTCCGCATTCATTCACCCACGGCACCTCGGCCCAGCGCATGCGCTGGTTCAACAAGGGCCTGGTCAGCGGGAAAATCGAAGATGGCGACACCTTCTCGATGGCCTACAAGGACCTTTGATCGCACCTTGATTCCGCTCGGCAAAAGCACCGGAAACGACAGCCCTGATCTTCATGCACATTCCCTGCTCTTCGTCCCAACGGGACGGATCATCGAAGCCCGGCACGCAGTGCCGGGTCGGGATTCCCTGAAATCCGCGCGTCCTGAAGGGACGCTTCATGCGGGAGACATGCCGAGGCCCACCCATGCCGTGATCCGTCCCTACAGGACGGGATCCCATGCATATTCCAATAACCCGGCACTGCGTGCCGGGCTCTGGAGTTTGGCCCCGGCGGACGATGTTAGGTGGGTGGTGTGGCTGGGCGGTTCTCGATTATGCGACGGCGAAAAGGGTGGCTGATAGGTCTGGTGCG
>JBIPMR010000302.1:0-5134 GCA_044369025.1 Luteolibacter sp. | reverse complement strand
GCCTTCATTGAGCCCCGCTACGGGCTCTTCATCAACGGCAAGTTCGTCGCGCCCAAGACCAAAAAATACTTCGATTCCATCAGCCCGCGCAACGAGGAGAAACTCTCGGAGATCGCCCTTGCGGGCAGCGGCGACGTGGATGCCGCCTATCAGGCAGCTGCGACCGCCTTTGAATCCTGGAGCAAACTCCCCGGCAGCGAACGCGCGAAATACCTTTTCCGCATCGCCCGCCTGCTGCAGGACCGCGCCCGCGAGTTCGCCGTTGCGGAAACGCTCGACGGCGGCAAGCCGATCAAAGAATCCCGCGACTTCGACGTGCCGATGGCCGCGGCGCACTTTTTCTATCATGCCGGATGGGCGGACAAGCTCGGCTATGTCACGCCCGGGCGCACGCTGGCTCCGTTAGGCGTCATCGGCCAGGTCATTCCGTGGAATTTCCCGCTGCTCATGCTGGCGTGGAAAATCGCTCCCGCCCTCGCCACCGGCAATACGGTGGTGCTCAAACCGGCGGAAACCACTTCGATCAGCGCGTTGAAGTTCGCCTCCATCCTCCAGGACGCCGGCCTGCCACCCGGAGTGGTCAACATCGTCACCGGCGCAGGTGAAACCGGGGCCGCCGTCGTCAATCATCCGCTCGCCGCGAAAATCGCCTTCACCGGCTCCACCGCGGTGGGCAAGGCCATCCAGCGCGCCCTCGCCGGCACCGGCAAGCGCCTCACCCTCGAACTCGGCGGCAAGGCGGCGAACATCGTGTTCGACGATGCTCCGATCGACCAAGCCGTCGAAGGCATCGTCAACGGCATCTTCTTCAACCAAGGTCACGTCTGCTGCGCGGGCTCGCGTCTGTTGGTCCAGGAATCGATCGCCGCCACCGTTCTGGCCAAACTCAAGATCCGCCTCAAATCACTGCGCACCGGCGATCCGCTCGACAAGAACACCGACGTCGGCGCGATCAACTCCAAGGCCCAGCTCACCCGGATTCAGGAACTCGTTGCCGCCGGAATCGCCGAAGGCGCGGAGATCTACCAGCCAGCCTGCGCTCTGCCGCAAAAAGGTTTCTACTTCCCGCCCACGCTTTTTTCCAATGTTGCGCAGAGCCACCGCATCGCCCGCGAGGAGATTTTCGGGCCGGTGCTTTCCATCCTGACCTTCCGCACCCCCGAGGAGGCAGTCGAAAAGGCCAACAACACCCACTACGGTCTCAGCGCGGGCGTCTGGACCGACAAAGGGTCGCGCATCTTGAAAATATCCACCGAGCTGAAAGCCGGGGTGGTCTGGGCCAACACCTTCAACAAATTCGACCCCGCCTCGCCCTTCGGCGGCTACAAGGAATCCGGCTTCGGCCGCGAAGGCGGGAAACAAGGCCTGCTGGATTACGCCGAGCTGATTTGAGTTTCCAAATTTTTCCGCAGTGCACGATCCCGAAACCAGCTTGGAGACCGCTGCGCATACCCATGACGGCTTTTTCAAGGCCGTTTTCTCCCAGCCCGAGCACGCCACCGCGTTTTTCAAGAGCCACCTGCCTCCCGCCATCGCCGCACGCATCGACTGGGGCTCGCTCAGGGTCTTGCCGGGCTCCTTTGTCAAATCCAGTCTCCAGCAGCTGCATTCCGACCTGCTGTTTTCCGTCAGCATCGGCGAGCGGGAGACGTTGCTTTATCTGCTCTTCGAACATCAAAGCAACCCCGACCCCGCCATGCCGCTGCGGGTGCTCGGCTATATTGCGGAAATCCTCACCCAGCATCAGAAAACCCACGGCTTTCCGCTGCCTCCTGTGCTGCCTCTGGTGCTCCACCAAGGGCCGACGACATGGAGTGCCTCCACCGCTTTCGAGGATCTCTTCGAACTGCCCGGGGAGATCGCCCCGGCGCTCCTGCCATTCCTGCCGAAGTTCCACCACGGACTGCTAGACCTGACCCGTTTCGATCCCGCGACCGGCGAGGAGGACACACGGATGCAAGTCGTCCTCCAACTCATGAAGCTCGCCCGACAGAAGGAGCTGCTGCGTTTTTTCCAATGGCTTGCCGGATTTTCCACCCATGAACTGCCCGAAAGCCTGCTCGGCAAGATGCTGCTCTACGCGCTCCATACCGACAGTGACCTTGACGCGCAGGCGATCTACACTAGCCTATCAACGAATCCCGAACTTGAAAAAAGCACCATGTCCGTCGCAGAAAAATTGAAAGCCGAAGGCCGCATGGAGGGACTCTCCCAAGGTATCTCCCAAGGCATCTCCCAGGGTATCTCCCAGGGTATCTCCCAGGGTATCTCCCAAGGTCTCTGGGTGGGTAAGATCCAATCCTTGCAGGAATTTATGGGTCAAGCGGTGAGTTCCTGCGAGGAGTTGGAAACTTTGGGGATTACTGAACTGGAAACCCGCCACGCGAGTCTTCACCGGGAATACGAAGCACGTTTCAAACGCTGATCCACAGGTCACTTCCCTATCGATCACAAGGGTAATCCCAGCCATCATGCACCTTCCCATCACCAAAACCCCCAAGTGTTACGTCGGCGGAGCGTTTATTCGCTCCGAATCCGGACGGGTCGCCCCCTTGAACGATGTCGCCGGAAACTTCTTTGCAAACATCCCGCTGTGCACCCGCAAGGATCTTCGCAATGCCGTGGAAGCCGCCGCCAAGGCCGGCCCGGGCTGGGCCGCGCGCAATGCTTACAACCGCGGGCAGATTCTCTATCGACTCGCGGAAATGCTGGAGGCGCGGGCATCCGAGATGGCTGAGGCCGTTTTGCTGGGCGGCGGAACTCGCGCCCAGGCCGAGCGCGAAGTCCGCGCCGGCATCGAACGCATCGTCCATTACGCCGGTTGGACCGACAAATTCCAGGCGCTGCTCGGCAGTGTGAACCCGGTTTCCTCGCCGCATTTCAATTTCACGGTCACCGAACCGATGGGGATCATCGGCGTCGTGGCACCGGATGAGGCACCTTTGTTAGGACTGCTGTCGCTGGTCCTCCCCGCCATCACCGGCGGCAATACGGTGGTCGCCCTCGCCTCCACCCGCCAGCCATATCCGTCCATTCTGTTGGGCGAAATGCTGGCTACCAGCGATCTTCCCGGCGGTGTCATCAACCTGCTCACCGGCCTGCGCGGCGATCTCATTCCGACCTTCGCCACCCACGCCCACCTTCGCGGGATCGCCGCCGTGGCGAGTTTGGAAGACCGCATGGCCCTGCAAATCGGCGCGGCGGACAGTGTGAAGCGGCTCAAGCTCATTCCGGCGGAAGCCACCACCGATTGGTATGCCGAAACAGCCCAGGGCCTCTACGAAATCCGCGAGCACCTCGAAGCCAAGACCACTTGGCATCCGATCGGCGCGTAATTCGCGCTTGTCGGAAATTTCATCCGGTTTACCCCTCCCGCATGCCCGATGCTGTTTACGTCCATGATGCCTTCGCCCGCATCGCCGATCGCTATGTGCTCACCAACCATGTCCTGAGCTGCGGCATGGACATTCTGTGGCGGAAGATCGTCACCGCCCGCATCCGCAAATGGAAACCGCGACACCTGCTCGATGTCGCCAGCGGCACCGGCGATCTGGCCTTGGAAATCCAGGATCAAATCCCGGAATGCGAGGTGATCGCTTCGGATTTCTGCGCGGAAATGCTGGTCCATGCCGCCAACCGCGGGATCGCGAAAACAGTCGTCGCCGACGCCTTGAAACTCCCCTTCAAGGACGGCGAGTTCGACGTCGTCACCGTCGCCTTCGGCCTGCGCAACATGGCGGATTACCCGGCGGGCCTGCGCGAAATGCGGCGCGTCATCAAGCCCGGCGGACGCCTGCTGATTCTCGACTTCTCCCTGCCGGAAAACATCCTGCGCCGCCCCTACCGCTGGTATCTCCACCATGTCTTACCTCACATGGCCGGCTGGCTCACCGGCCAGAAAGACGCTTACGAATACCTCGGCGGCTCCATCGAACAATTTCCCTCCGGCAAGGCGATGACCGGATTGTTAGAGGATTGCGGCTTCTCTCGAACCGACGCCACGCCCATCACCTGCGGCGTGGTGACGATCTACGAAGGCACCAATCCCTGACATGATTTGAACACCCTCCGTTTGGGCAAAACACGGGGGAAAAATCCATTCGACCCGACAAGGACTTTCCCATCACGCTCTCCGCCTTGCCGCCAGAAAATTCAAGCGCCCCCACCATCAAACCACAAGAAGCCGGCACGCTTCGGTGGATCCTGCGCGCCCCGTGGGACTACTTGGCAATGGCCTGCGGCCTCGCCTATTGGGGGATTTTCGGCGGATTGCTGACCTTGCTCGGCGGGCCTCTCTACCTGATTCTCCCGCGCAGAATCGGTGAACCGCTCGGGCGCACCCTGCTCCACCAGTTGTTCCGGAAATTCGTCATTTACCTGAAAATCAGCGATCTGGTCCACGCCGATTTGACCGCGATGGATCGCCTCGGGAAAATCAAGACTCCCTTCATCGCCGCCCCGAACCACACCTCGTTGTGGGATGTGGTGTTCATCATCGCCCGGCTGCCGCAGGCGATTTGCGTGATGAAGCGGGTGATTTTGATCAACCCCGTGCTGGGCGGAGGCGCGCGCCTTGCGGGATACGTCGCCAACGACAGCATGGGCCGCCTGATCCGCAACACTTCGGAGGCGCTTGGCCGCGGTGGCCAGTTGCTGCTGTTTCCCGAGGGCACGCGGACCCGCCCCGCGGCCCGCTGGGTCAATCCACTCAAAGGCGGCTGCGCGATCATCGCGATCCGCGCCCAGGTGCCGGTCTATCCGATTTTCATCCGCAGCAACACCCGCTTTCTGCAAAAAGGATGGCCGCTGTGGAGACGCCCGGTTTTCCCCATCCGGCTGCGGGTGGATGTCGGCGAGCCGCTGATGCCGCAGCCGGGTGAAACCTCCCAGCAGTTCACCGGGCGGCTGGCCGCGGTTTACGAGCAGGAACTCTCGCGGCCCGACCCGCTGCGGCGGCAAATCGCCGGCGAAGCTTGAAGGATTCTTGGACGGCTCAATCTTTCACCGGGCTTGCCGATGCGCGTTTTGGCCATTAAACCCTACCCAACATGTCCGAGGTGCGCCCGCTTATTCTCATTCCCAGTTTCAATTCCGGGCCGATCCTGCGCCAAACCGTTTCCTCGTTTCTGGCGTT
>JBIPMR010000301.1:0-5144 GCA_044369025.1 Luteolibacter sp. | reverse complement strand
GTCGGTGCCCACCACCGCGAGGCCGCCGTCCTTGATCGTGAGCGAACCCAGTCCGGAGCCACCCACCCGGATTTCCGCCGTCGAGGCCAAGGTGCCTTCAACGACAATCGCCCCCTTGCTTCCCGTATTGTAGCCGATCCAGGTCCTGAAGCTGGTGACTGCGGCACCGCTCTTGATGAGGGCGGTCCCGTCATTCCCATCTTGAAAGCCGACCACAAAACCACTCCCATTGATCACATCATAAGAGGCCCCAGTGGCACATTCGAGGGTGCCGGCAGTCACGACGATGTTACCGCTGCCGGTGCCACTCAGGCGGAGAGTCCCGGTGCCGGACTTGATCAACGACACCGCGCTGAAGTTGCCGGCAAAGGCCAAGTTTTCCGCGGAGTTGGTCGTGACGGTTGCATCCATGAAGTTGCCGGCAAAGGTCGAGTTCCCCGCGGAGCTGATCGTGACGGTTCCCTTCACGGTTCCCAAGCCGGACAGCGAGCCGATGGTCCGCGGATTGTTGAGAATCGCAGCGCTGGCGACGGAGACGTTGATGGAAGGTCGGAAAGAGCCTACGCCGTTCAGGTGAAACTCGCCACCGTCCACCTGGAGGGTGGGGATGTCGAAATACCCGCTGCCCTGGATGGTCATCTTGCCCGTGCCGGACTTGATCAGACTGCCGGTGCCGACGACGCCGATGTTGGAGGTCCAGTCCTGGTTGGAGCCGCCCAAGGACAGCGAGTTGCCACCGATTTGCAGGATCTGGTTGCCGGACAAACCCCCGAGATGATAGGTATTCTCACCCTCCACGGCGAACAACAAGTTCCCGGTGGCGGTGGAGCGATTCACCAACGAGTTGGCCAATGCGCGAGGGTGCGCCAAGACCAAATTGCCGTCATAAATCACCGTGCTGCCCGTGTAAGTATTCTCGGTGGGGAGGACCAAAGTGCCGGCACCTCGCTTGTCCAAGCCGCCGGTGCCGCTGATCGCGGTGGCGACATTGACGGCGAAGCCGCTCTCGACATTGAGGTTACCCCGGTTGACGAGGGAGAGCTTGTAATTGTGGGTCCGGCTGGAGTCGAAGTTGAGTCCACCGCCGTTGAGGACCACGGTGTTGTCCGCATGGCCAAACGCCGTGGCACTGGCGCCGTTGACATAGCCGCCGGTGATGGTGGTGCTGCCGACGTAGGTGTTGTTTCCCGAAAGGCGGAGTCCTTCCACCAGTCGGAAAACCCCGGCGATATTGGTAATGGCCGTGCGGGATGTCGAAGCCATCACGAAATTGCCGGTGCCGCTGATGCCGCCGGAGAATGTCGGTGCCGCGGTCCAGTATGAGGCAATCGCGGAGGTGTCGAGCGTGCCGCCGTTGCTGCCAAGAACAACGTTCCGGGAAGTGTCGAACCCGGCGGATTGCTTGAGGGTGGCGCCGTCGAGCGTGACGGGGCCCGCACTACCGAGATGATTGTCCGCCCCTACCGAGAGGGTGCCGCCGTAAACATTCACGCCGGAGGTCGAGGTGGTGGTGCCGCTGAGCACCACGGTGCCGCCGTAGGTGGTGCTGCCGTCGGGACGGTTGATGTTGAGCACCGAGTTGAGGTTGCGCGCGCCGCTGAGCGTGACGCTGCCGCCGGTGGCGGCCACCAGGTCGAAGGAGGCGGGGGCGTTGTTCCCGATGACGGTGCCGGAGTAGGTGACATTGCCACTGGTGTTCTGACCGCCGATGACCCGCCGCCCGCTCGAGCCGCCGCGGATTTCAAGTTGGTTGGCCATGGTTTGCCCGGGAGTGCTGAGGGCCAGCATGGCGTTGCCGGAACCGCTGCCGTCGCCGATGACCGGAGCCCCGGTCATCGAGCCGGTGCCGCTGAATTCGAGAATGCCGGAATTGATGAAGACGCTGCCGTCGGTGCCCGAGCCAAAGGTGAGCGCCCCGAAAACCGCGACGCGCTTGTTGTTCTGAATGAACATGTCCGGGTCATAACCGCTGCCGCTCTTGGCGACCGTGCCATTCACGACGAGCGTGTTGAGGTCGTTGTTGGTGCCGCCGATCACCAATTGGCGGGCCGTCCCGCTCGATGCATCCAGGTAAACCGAGGAATGGACCAGCAAGGGTCCACTGGCATTGAGGTTGATTTGGCTGTCGCTGCCGGAGCGGAAGGCGAAGGTGTTCTCGATCTGCGCGCCGCTGGGGCTGTTCTGGTTGATTTGCTGGCTGCCGTTGAGCGGCAGAAACCCGAAGGCATTCCCGGTCAGAATGGACATGCTCGCGGGGTTGTTGAAATTGAGTTGGCCGATGTCGAGCGCCCAGTCGCCCAGATTGTTGTTGGCGGTGACTTTCACGTCACTCAAGAAGGTGAGGACGGTGTTGTTGGATTTGACGGGCACGATGTCCGGCGACCAGTTGATGGCGGTCCCCCAATTGTTATTCGGGAAATCATTGTAGTTGCCGCCATCCCAGGTGTAGGTGGTCTGGGCGAGGCCGGAGAGGGTGGAGGCGGATAGCAGGGCGAGGAGCGTGGCTTTGAATTTCATGGGGTGGTGGAACAGGTGATGTGCTTGGTTGGATGAGCTGCCCGTGACGGGCGGGGAAATGACAAGGGGTGAACCAACCCCGGACCGGATCGGTAATTCAATGCGTTAACGGTTAATTTTGGCGGTTATTTTTTGCCAAGGACCCGCGGTGAGGGTGGCACATCCGATTGGCGTTTCCCGGGCCCGGCGAACGGATTCCGCCGCTGCTGCTGCCTCCATGCGAAAACACCAACCCCGAAAAGCACCGAAGGAGGGAACTGACCGGAGGGCCTCAGAGGAGAAGGCGAACCACGGAATACACGGGATACACGGAAGGCGGAGTGGGCACCACGAATCTGACTTTTCCAAGGGTTCCCCTGCGCCTGTGGCGTCCGGCACTCCCAAGGTAACAAAAAAAGCAGGGGCACGTCGGTTGACGTGTCCCTGCCTGTGTTGTGGATGGATCTGCGATCCGAGTTTACGCCGCGCGCTTGATCCGGCGGCGGGTGAGGATGCCGGCGGAGCCCAGCGCGAACAGGGCCAGCTGGCTGGACAGTTCCGGCACGGCGGAGACTGCCGATGCCTTTTCAATGGCGGTCTTGCCGGCGGAAATGGTCAAGCCGCTGCCATCGTCGTTCTTCGCCAGCGCGATCAGATAGCCGCCGCCTTGGGCGTCGAAGAAGAACTGCCCCACCGCCGCGTAGAGGTTACCGGGCCGGAGCGGTCATTCAATGCGTTAACGGTTCATTCGGGCGGTTATTTTGGCCGGCGGGCCTGCGCGCCGGTGGCCGCGACATCCTGGCTGCCGGCACTTTGCAGCGCCGCCCCCGCCCCACCTGCTATGCCTGCATTCATCACCGGTGAAAATTCCACAATTGGCTGGCAAGGGAGGCGGCGAAATGCCACCCATCACGTCCCCAGAAAATCTAATTCCATACCCCTAACCTGCCATGAAATCCGTTTCATCCTTGCCTTCGCTCTGTCTCACAACGCTCTTCGCCCTTCCGGCACTGGCGTCCGGAGCCGTCACTCAAACCAATTTCGGCACCGGTGACGGCACGCTTCCCGGAGTCTCGCCGATTGTGAGGGCGGACAACCTGCTTTTCACCCGCCTGGCCTCGGCCTCGCGGACCGGTGCCGGCGTGCCCAACCCCGGCAATCTTTATTTCTACCGCGAGAATGACGGCGCCGGCTATAACGTCGACCTGGCTCGGCTCTACGACGGTCAGTTCGGCGCGGCGGGAGCAGTCAGCTCCGCTTCGGTCCTTCCCAATCAGGTAAGCCTCACCTTCGGCTTCAACCTTACGGCAAGTCCGGCAGGCTACAACCTCTCCACCATTCAAACCTACGCGGGCTGGGATTCCGGCAGGGACGGCCAGCAATACACAGTGGAGTATTCCACCGCGTCCGCCCCGGGCACCTTCCTTTCGCTGGCGACGACCACCCGTTTCGACAACACCACGTTCCCAACCTCCTACGAGTGGCAGACGAATTGGGAAACCTATCAGGAAGAATACGTGCTGGTGACCAACAGGGACGAAGCGGCGACCTTGGTTCAACTGCACGCCGAGACGGGTTTTCTCGCCGAAAACGTCGCCGCCCTGCGTTTCAATTTCAGCGGAGTGGAGAATGGCGGAACCGCCTACCGGGAGTTCGTGGTGCAAGGATCGGAAGTGTCGGCGGTGCCTGAACCGGCGACGATGATGGGCACCCTGGGCCTGCTGGCAAGTGGCCTGCTGCTGCGCCGGCGGACCGTGCGTCCACGCTGACCGGCGCGGTCGGCAAGCGGTCGCGTGGGCTTGGCTGGAACCGGTGCGGAAACCGGTCCCAGCCAGATCTGCGGCCGGCTCTCAACGCGCCGCGATCCGGATACCCGCGAGCCGCAGGGTGGTCACGATCAAATTGGCGTAGTCCTCGTGCCACAGCCGGCGCAGGTGCCGGAACCCGCGTTTGGGGAATTCCGGGTAGAGGCGCAGCACCTCATCCCACTGCGCCCGGGCCTCGGCGGTTTCACCGCGGCCGGCGGCGGCGACCGCATCGATCAGGCACACGCACCAGTAGTCTTGGAGCGGAAACCGGCGGATCTCGAGGGAAGCGCCCTGCCAGTCGCCCAGCTCCATGAGGCGCAGGCCGAGGCACAAGTGGACCACCCGCGGATAGTGCGGATTGTCCGCCATCGCCTCGCGGATGAAACGGTGGCCGAGCTCGACGCCGGCCTTCTGATAGATCAGCCAGATCCCGGCGACCAGTCGCAGCAGCTTGGAGCTGCCGGGATCCGCGTCGATGCCGCCGGCCAGCCGGGCGAGCTCGTCGCGGCGGCGGTGGATCGCCGCGGCACACAGCAGGGCGATGGTGGACCAGGCGTTGCCCGGTTCCAGCAGCAAGGCGCGGCGGGCGTGCAGGTCGATCTGCACCGGCGGTTGGCTGTAGCCGCAGAATTTCTCGTTGAAGGCGGAGGCCATCAACATGGCGAGCGTGGCGTGCGGCAAGGATTCGTCCGGAGCCGCCTCAATCGCGCCCCGCAACGCCGCCACGCCCCGCAGGTAGGATTCCTCCGCATAATCCTCGAAAAAACCCCGCGCCGTCAGCAACGCTTCGTGCACCGTCAGTTGATGGACCGGCTTCACCTTGGCGAGGGCGGTCAGGTG
>JBIPMR010000300.1:0-5154 GCA_044369025.1 Luteolibacter sp. | reverse complement strand
ATTTCCCTACCCCATGATCGAAAAAGTCATCGAATGGAGCCTGAAAAACCGGTTCCTCGTGCTCTGCGGCGCACTTCTGCTAGTCGTGCTCGGCATCCGCGCGGTGCGACTCACGCCGGTGGACGCGATCCCCGATCTCACGGAAAACCAGGTGCTGGTCTATGCCGACTGGATGGGCCGCAGCCCGCAGGAAGTCGAGGACCAGGTGACCTTCCCGCTCTCCACCGGCCTGCAAGGACTCGCGGGAGTGAAGGAAGTGCGCGCCACCTCGATGTTCGGTTTCTCACTCGCCACCATCATCTTCGAGGACAAGGTCGATACCTATTTCGCCCGCGCCCGGGTTCTCGAGCGGCTGAATTTCCTCCAAGGCCAAATGCCGGATGGTGTGACGCCCCAGTTAGGCCCCGACGCATCCGGTCTCGGCTGGGTCTATCAATACTATCTGCACGTCGATCCGACAAAATCCCCGGACGGCGGTTATGACCTCGCGCAGCTCCGCTCGTTGCAGGATTGGAAAATCCGCTACGATCTGGCAAGCGTGCAGGGAGTCGCCGAAGTCGCCAGCATCGGCGGATTTGTGAAACAGTATCAGGTCGAGCTTTCCTCCACCAAGATGCGCGCCGCCAACATCACGTTGATGGATGTGATGACCGCTGTGCAGGATGCCAACCTCAACGTCGGTGGAAAAACCGTCGAGGAAAACGGCGCGGAATTCGTGCTGCGCGGCATCGGACTCGTCACCGGACCGGAAGATCTCGAACTCGTCACCGTCAAGGCAGTGGACGGCACGCCGATCTATCTGAAAGACATCGCCACCATCCAGATCGGCGGCGACTTCCGTCGTGGCGCGCTCGACTTGAACGGCCGCGAAGCCGTCGGCGGCACCGTGGTCATGCGCACCGGCGAGAATGCCAAGGCCGTCATCGAGCGCGTGAAGCTGAAAATCGACGAGATCGCAGGTAGTTTGCCACCGGGTGTCACCATCCGGCCGTTCTATGACCGCAGCGAGTTGATCGACCGCACCATCGACACGCTCAAGCACGCCCTGGTCGAGGAAATCATCCTGGTCACGCTCGCCCACATCATTTTCCTGTGGCACTTCCGCAGCATTCTCATCGTCACGCTGCCGCTGCCGATCTCGATCCTCGTGTCCTTCCTGCTGATGAAGGAATTCGGCATCACCAGCAACATCATGTCGCTGACAGGCATCGCCATCGCCATCGGCGTGCTGGTGGACGCCGCCATCGTGGTGACCGAAAACGTGATCCGCCACTGCGAAACCGAGGAGAAGGAAAAAGGCCGGCCGCTCACCGCCGCCGAGCGCTGGCAGACGACTCTCACCGCCTCCCAGCAAGTCGGCCGCCCGATCTTTTTCGCCATGGGCATCATCCTGCTCGCCTTCCTCCCCGTTTTCGCGCTGACCGGCCAGGAAGGGAAATTGTTCCATCCGCTCGCGTTCACCAAGACCTTCGCCATGATCGGAGCCACCTTGTTAGGCGTCACCCTGGTGCCGGTGCTTTGTTCGTTCCTCGTGCGCGGACCGTATCACGAAGAGCAACGCAACATCGTGATGGGATTGCTGATGCGCATTTACGATCCGGCACTGTCATGGGCGCTGGATCACCGCAAGACCGTCGTCAGCGCGGCGGTCATCTTGTTAGCCTTCTGCATGTTGCTTGCTTTCGGCCTGCCGCGGGCGACCACCAAACAACTCGCCGACGCCGGCTTCGACCGCACGGCTGAGTTGTTCGCAGGCTTCGGCAAGGAGTTCATGCCGCCGCTCAACGAAGGCAGCCTGCTGCACATGCCGGTCCTGATGCCGAAAACCGGCTTCAAGGAAATCCAGCGCGTGATGTCCTGGCAGGACCAGATCATCGCCGCCACCCCCGAGGTCGAAACCGTGGCCGGCAAGCTCGGCCGTTTCGAAACCGCCACCGATCCCGCACCCACGGAGATGCTGGAAACCACCATCATGCTCAAGCCGGAATACATCCCTAACGGCAAGTTCCGCGTAAAGCGCAACCCGGCATGGCGCGAAGGCATGACCCTGGAAAAACTCAAGGCCGAGCTCACCGAGAAAATGAAGGAAGTGCCCGGCTACGTCCCCGCATTTCTTCAACCCATCGAGAACCGCATCCTCATGCTCTACACCGGGATCCGCGCCCAGGTCGGCGTGAAGATTTACGGCGACAACCTCGACGCCATCCAAAAGAAGGCGTTCGAGATCGAAAAACTCATCAACGAAGTCCCCGGCGCGGCTGGCGTTTCGCCATCCCGCGTTCAAGGGAAACCCTATCTGAATATTGAAGTCGATCGCATTGCCATGGCGCGCTACGGCCTCAGCGCGAAGGATGTGTTGGATGCGGTGGAAATTTCCATCGGTGGCAAAAACGTCAGCACCACCATCGAAGGCCGCCAACGCTTCCCCATCCAGATCCGCGTCGAGCGCGGGGAGCGCGATGACATTGAAAAACTCAGCCGCATCCTCATCGCCGCCAAGCCCGGCATGACCGGTGGCGAAGGAATGCAAACCGCCTACATCCCGCTCGGGATGGTCGCCAAGATCACCCGCAGCATCGGTGCCAATGAAATCGCCTCGGAAAACGGCAAGCTGCGGAGTTATGTGCAAGCCAATGTCCAGGACCGCGATCTCGGCAGCTTCGTCGAGCAAATCGAGGCGAAACTCAAGACGGTCAACTGGGAGGACATGAGTTACAAGATGACCGGCGAATACGAAAACCAGCGCCGTTTCACCCAGACCATGTGGCTGATTTTCCCGATGGTGATGATGGTGATCTTCGTGCTGCTGTTCATGGTCTTCCGCAGCGGTTTGGAGGCCGCCCACGTGATGCTGGCCGTGCCCTTCGCCCTCAGCGGCGGCGTGCTGCTCCAGAAACTTTTAGGCTACAACTTCAATGGCGCCGTCTGGGTCGGTTACATCGCGCTGTTCGGCACCGCCGTGCAGACCGGCGTGGTGATGGTCGTCTATCTCGAAGAGTCGGTGAACGAAAAGATGGCCAAACTCGGGGCCGCCTTCACCCGCTCCGATCTCGTCCAAGCAGTCAAAGACGGAGCCAAGCTCCGTCTCCGCCCGAAAGTCATGACCGTCGCCACCACCGTCGCCAGCCTGATGCCCATCATGTGGAGCAGCCGCCAGGGAGCCGAAATCATGAAACCCCTCGCCACGCCAGTCATCGGCGGCATGATTTCCAGCCTGATCCACATCCTCATCGTCACCCCGGTGATCTTCCTTTGGCTGCACGAGCGCCAGCTCAAGAAAGGCACGCTCCATCCATCCAAAACCGATACCCCGCATTGATCCGCCGCACTTGCGGTCCCCCGCCCTTCCTGCTAGCTTCGCGAAATGCAAACGCCAAATCCCTACGCCCCGCCCGCGATGCCCGCCTTCCCGGCGACCGATGACATCTCCCGCCAGCTCTTGGGAATCCAGTATCCGCTCACGCTATCGTTCAAAATCCTCGCGCTTGCCAGCCAGGCCACCGTCACCGACGCCACCGGCCGCACCGTGCTTTATACCAAACAAAAACTCTTCAAATTCCGCGAACACGTCGAAATCTGGACCGACAAATCCCAAGGCACCCGCCTCGCCGAAATCAAGGCGAACCAAGTGATCGACTGGTCCGCCCGCTACTTATCCACCGACGCCCATGGCGCAGAAATCGGCAGCGTCGGCCGCCGTGGCTGGCGCTCGATGTGGAAGGCTCACTACGAAACCTTCAACCCAGGCGACAACTCGCCGGATTTCTCGATCCAAGAGGAAAACGTCTGGGTCAAAGTGGCGGACTCGCTCATCGGCCAACTTCCGGTCATCGGCATGTTCAGCGGTTATTTCCTGCATCCCAGCTATCTCGCCAGCCGCTCCAACAGCGGCCCGGCCATGCGCATGACCAAACAACCCGCGTTCTGGGAAGGCCGTTTCAAGATCGAGAAACTCAGCGATATGACTCCGCGCGAGGAGCTGAACCTGTTCCTCTCCTTCATGATGCTGGTGCTGCTGGAGCGGAAACGAGGTTAGAACAACAAACAACCCTCCCCGCGTGACGCGGAGAGGGTTGGTGTCATGGTGCCTGAACTGGGAACCGATCGTTTACGGCTGCGTCACCTTGAGGCGGCCGAAGAGCTTGCCGCCGGGAGCGACGGACTTCGGCACGGTCACCGTCACGTTGTTGCCGGTGACGTTGATCGTAGCGTTGCCCACCACCGTGCTGCCGGCGCTGATCAGCGCGTCGGTCCAGCCGCTCAGGCTGGTGCCATATTGGAACAACAGGGTGTTCCCGGCCACCGAGTCCGCCCGGCGGGTGAAGCTGAACACAAAGTTGCTGCCGGAAGCATCCAGCGTCGGACTGATAGAACCACTGTCGGAAACGCCGGGGTTGCCGTTGAGCACGAATTCCATCAGGTTGGTGATGCCGTCGTTCTCGGGATCCGCAGAAGGAAGGCGCTTGGCCTCGGTATCGAGCGCCGGAAAGGTGAGTGCCCAGTCTTGGAACGGCGTGCTAATGGAAGCCGTGAACAGCCTGACAGCACCATCACTCGCGATTCCGACGGTGGTCACGTATGTAGTCGGGGTGCTGGGCACCATCCGCTGAACATCAACAAGCACTTCGGCTCCCTTGCCGAAATTGTTCTGAATTCCTCCGGTGAAAACCGAAAACGCGGCACCCGGGGTCGGGTTCCACACCGACCAACTGTTAGCCCATGAGACCGGCTGGGTGGTCTGATCGAGAATCGTCGCGCCGCTGGCGGTGGCGGTGAACTCGTCATCCGGGTTGCTGGGATCCGACTGGGTCAACACCCCGCGCAGGCCGGCGTATTTGGTGGCACCCGTGCCGAGGGAGGAGGATCCGAATTGCAGGCGAAGGGCTGCGCCACCGGCGGTGGTGGTCTGGGTGGATAGATAGATGGTCCTGCCTGGCTCCTGGGGCGAGATGCCGGGATCCGTTGACGGAGAGAGGTTGCTGCGGTTGCCGAAGACTCCGAAATAGAGGTCGGTGCGCTCGAACCAATCCGAGCCGAAGGT
Source organism: Luteolibacter sp. (assembly GCA_044369025.1). Lineage (GTDB taxonomy): Bacteria > Verrucomicrobiota > Verrucomicrobiia > Verrucomicrobiales > Akkermansiaceae > Luteolibacter. The sequence goes on along the minus strand of JBIPMR010000300.1, from coordinate 113 downwards.
GGCGGATAGATCAGCGGCGATGTTAGCGACGACTCCCTGGTTCGGGCTGTTTTTGATCGTGACGGTGTTGCCGAGCGAGATGAAGAGGTTCTGGCTGGTGCCGGTCCCGCCGA
>JBIPMR010000299.1:0-5155 GCA_044369025.1 Luteolibacter sp. | reverse complement strand
GACAACCTCGGAGTCCTTTCGAAGGCGTCCGGTTGCAGGGTGATCCTGAAAGCGCCCTCATATTGAAGCGTGCGGGACAAGCGTTCGGACGCCTGTTCCTCGAGCCGGCGCATTTCCATGCTCATCACTCCCAAGCGGTCCAGCAGTGAAAGCGAAGACTCGGCTTGTTTGCCATCCTTGATGCGCTTCGCCTCCAGCGCGGCCCGTTTCAAGGTGAAATCGCCCGATTCCCCCTTCGTTGGCGCTTCCACCGATTCGGCATCCTCGGAGCTGAACAACGGCGTCCCTCCGCGTGTGGATCTGCTGATCGCCGCCTGGGTCTCTTCCGGCGTGGGCAGCCTCACCCGCATCGCGCCTTCCAAAGTGAACAACTCGTCCGCCTTCAGTTTCAAATCCGTGACCTCCAATCCGCCGCCGCCCGTCTTCAGTTCGAAGCCGCCCTCGCGGAAATCGACGCGGTGGTAGTTTCTCGAATAGTCGACCACCGAGAGCGCCTTGAGAATGTGCAGCCGCTCCCGCAGGGTGATCACATCCTGACCATCAAACTCAACCCGCCCCTGAAACCCGACCCCTTCCGAGGAGTTGGTGGAACCCGAAATTTTGAACTCTCCGGAAATAGAGCCTTCGAGAAAGTTTCTCATCGCGGCCGGCAACGTGTGTTCGAGATCGAGTTTTTGGATCGTCGCCACCCCGTCGATGGCAGGACGCTCCCCGCCGATCACTTTCAGACCGGACAGATCCACCGTCCCTCCCGCTCTGCGGAATTCGGCTTTTTCAAGTGTCAGCCCTTCCGCAGTGCAGATCACCACCAGATTCATGATCTCCAGATTCCGCAGCCAGTTTTGGGAAAAGGTCCCGCCCCGGAAGACCAGTTTCACCGCGTCTTCCGTGCGCACCATTTTGAGCATGCTGCCTTCGATTTCCCCGCGGGTCCGCTCGGAATATCCCCAGCGCAGCGTGGTGTCCGCAATTTCGACGGTGTCGTAGGAAACATTCGGGAAGCGCCTGAAGAACGCCTCCGACATCTTCCGCGCGGATTCGGCATCATCGGCCCCGGCGCGCAGCTCCGTTTCCAACCTGGAAATCATGACCGTTCCCAGCGGCCACTGCTCTTTCAGGCTGTCGAGCACGCCCATGTTGCAGCGGATGTTTCTCGCCTCCATGCTGCTGAAAAACGTCTCGTTTCCGCCTTCGCAGGCGAAACGGCCGATTTCCAACTGCCCCTGCGCGTGGCGGAACCCCCTCATCTCCGAATCCGTGGCGGAAAGTCCGGCTTGCACCGAGGCCCGCAGATCTTTTTGGAAGCCTTGGCCGTCGATCCGGGTCAACAGATAGATCCAGGCCCCGGCAGCCAGCACCAGCACGAAGATCAGCAACCGGAAACCCAGGCTGAGCACATGAAACATCGCCGTGCCCTTCGCCCCGCTGCCTGCCATCGAATACCGGATCTGGAACCAAAATCCCTGGCTTGCCACCCATTGGCTCAAACGTTCGTTGAAATTTTGCGATTGCTCAGCTTCCATAAATCCAAATGCCCCACGGCGGAAAAATTAAAACCTCCCGCCTCAGGCGAAGCGAGGGAAATTTGCCTCGCGCTGCAGCTTCCCACCGCCTACGACCTGCCCCGTGGAATCCAACGACTACAAAGTCCGCCTCGAAATCTTTGAAGGCCCGCTCGACCTGCTGCTTTACCTCATCAAAAAGGACGAGGTGGACATCCATTCCATCTCGATCGAGCGGATCACCCGCCAGTATCTCGACTACATCAACACTTTCAAACTGCTCAACATCGACCTCGCCTCCGAGTTCATCGTGATGGCCGCCAACCTGATGTATTTGAAAAGCCGGACGCTGCTGCCACGGGTGGACCAACCGCCGGAAGAGGATGCCGAAGACGACGACCCGCGCTGGGAACTCATCCGCCAGCTCATCGAGTATAAAAAATTCAAGGACGCCGCCGGCTTCCTCTGCCTCCGCGAACTCGAACAGGAGGGCCGCTTCGCCCACCAACCGGATGCCGACGACAAACCGCCGGAAGAACCCGTCACCTTGGCCGATGTCTCGATTTTCGACCTCATCCGCGCCTTCCAGAACGTCCTCAAACGCTTCGAGGAATCCCACGATTTCGGCGACATCATCGACGACCGCTACACCGTATCCGACAAAATCGACTTGTTCCTCAGCCACTTCGCGCCGGGCGAGTCACGCCGCTTCGAAGAGTTGTTTGAAAGCGCCACCACCAAGGCCGAGGTCATCGTCACCTTCCTCGCCCTGCTGGAATTGATGAAACTCAATCAATTCATCGTCCGCCAAAGCGAATTGTTAGGCGACATCGTGATCGAGCGGAGAAACACCAGCGCCGTCGCCGCCTTGGAAGCGGCGGAAGTCGGCGCGGACTACGAATAGCCGCCGGCTCAGCTCAATCGGAACACGATCCGGGCTTTCGTCAGATCGTAGGGAGACATTTCCATCTTCACCTTGTCACCGACGACGAGGCGGATGAAACGCTTGCGCATCTTGCCGGAAATGTGGGCGAGCACCTCGTGGCCGCTCTCCAGCTTCACGCGGAACATGGTACCTGCGAGCACCGATGAAATTTCGCCATCCACCTCCACGGCTTTTTGATCTTCGTCCTTGGTGGAACGCTTCGGTGGACCATAACGATTGCGATTGCGTGAGGGACGGCGTCCCGAATTCTGTGGGCGTGGAGGCATAGTGGCTGTGGATCATGCGGGCGGCGGGAAAAACTGCCAGCCTGCGGCGCATGATTAGCCGATCCCTCCCCGCCTATCAATGCCAAAAAACACGGCTTTCTTCCAATTCCGTGTTTTTCTTCATCACCGCACGCTTGCCAAGCCGTCACGCAACCTCCAGTTTTTCTGCCGCAGCCGTTTTAATCCGGCCGTCCCGAAAAAACCATTCCCTCTTCACCGTCATGCCCGAGATCACCGAAAAAGAACTTCCGCCAAATCTCAAGCCACTATGGCTGAAAGCACTCAGCGCCGTCCAAACCTCCAATCTCGACTACGGCATCAGCCTGCTCCAAGCAGTGCTCAAGGACGCTCCGGGATTTCTCGAAGGCCGCAAAATGCTCCGCAAATGCGAACTCCAGGTCGCCGGAACCGGCACCAAGAAAAAGGGCGGGCTCTTCGGTCTGCAAACCGGTGGCATGGGCGTGATGAAACTTCAGGGCCAGGCCAAAAAAGACCCCGTCGGCACCCTCCCGCTCATCGAAAAGGAACTGGAAAAAGACCCCTCCAACGATCAGGCCAACGAATTGCTGTTCGACACCTGCGTGAAGCTCGAACTCTTCGAAACCGCCGCCTTCGCCCTCGAAACCGTCCGCAAGAGCAGCCCGGAAAATTCCAAGATGCTCCACAAGCTCGCCGAGTTCTACCTGACCCGCGAGCAGCCGATGATGGCGTCGGATGTTTACAACGACATCATCAAGCACCACCCCACCGACGGCGTCGCCATCAAGGGTTCCAAGGACGCCTCCGCCCGCGCCTCGATGCAGAAGGCCAAGTGGGATGAAAACGCCGACATGAAGTCGCTGATGAAAAACTCCGCCGAGTTTGAAGAACTCGAAAAGGCCTCCCGCACCGGCCTCACCCGCGAGCAACTCGAAGAACGCCGCGACAAAATCATCGACAAATACAATCTCGATCCCAACCACCTCGCCACCGTCAAGGACCTCGCCGCCATCTACGAACAACTTGAAGACTGGCACAACGCCCACAGCTTTTACTCGTGGGCCCACTCGCTGAGCAACGGCGACGTCGCCCTCGCCACCAAGGCCTCCGCGATGAAGGACCGCGCCATCGAGAATGACATGAAAAACCTCGAAATCGCCGCCGCTGCGGATCCCGACAACGAGGAACTCAAAGCCGCCCTCGGCGCCCGCAAAATGGACCGCCTCGCCGAGCAGGTCCAGGAAGCCCAGAAGCGCGTCGAACAAAACCCCACCGATCCGCAACTCCGCTTCGAACTCGGCTCCGCCCTGTTCCACTCCGGCGACCACAGCGCCGCCATTCCCCATCTCCAACAGGCCACCCGCAACCCGCACATCCGCACCAAGGTGCTGCTGATGCTGGCCCGCACCTTCAAGGCCAAAGGCATGTTCGACCTTGCCATCAAACAGCTCGCCGACGCGCTCGCCGACCTGGTCGCGATGGACAACACCAAAAAGGAAGTGCTCTACGAAAAAGGCCTCATCCACTCCGATGTCGGCGCCAAGGACGAGGCCCTCGATTGCTTCAAGCAAATCTACGAAGTCGATTACGGCTACCGCGATGTCGCCCAGCGCGTGGAATCTTCTTACGCCTGATTTTTCCCGTCTGCGGAATTCCAACCCCGATTTCGGCCCTCGCGGCCGCTTTTGGGACCAGTCGGCCGGGATCGGGACCGCAAAGGGATTCCCGTCCGGAAATTTCCAGCGAGTTTGAAGTCGTTCCGAGCAAGGTCCGCCTCCTCGGAACTTCCAGCCCCGGAATCGGCCGGGCCAACAGTTTCGAATTGATCTTCGGGGGGGAGATCAACCGAATCAGGCCCAGCCAGTGGCACCGGAACAAGCGCGTGTTGCGAGATCCCGGGGGGGGTATCCAGCGCGCGCTTTTCTATTGGCCCATCAGGAGCAGGGTCGAATGGCACGTAGTTAAGCAGGACCGCACGGGCAATCGTCACCGCTGATCATAGAGGGTTTCCAAACCCGCATGCCCATGAATCGCGAAAGCGGAGGACTCGAAGGGCTATTTCTGTCTCTCACCATGGTCAGGCGAGTCGCAGACTCGCGCTCCCGGCCCGCTGAATGGACGCGCAATCCCTCCGGGGCGCTCGAGTTTCATCCAATTCCTCCTTAACAACGTGCCATTCGAGGAGGGACCTTAGTGTCCCTCTCTTCCTCGCGAAACATCACAACCCATCCATCGCCGCCGCCATCACCGGATCTTCCCAGGCATCGATGACCTTCCGCTCCTCCGGCGCCAAAGACCCGATCTGGCAGCGTTTGATGAAATTCTCCCGATTCACCGCGTCGATCACGACCGCCACGTCCGGAGTGATGCCTGTCAAATGCGGCGTGTTTCCCGAAGGCGTGTGATAGGTCGCGATCGTCAGCCGCAACGCCGTTCCGCCACCCATCGGGATGATGTTCTGC
>JBIPMR010000298.1:0-5157 GCA_044369025.1 Luteolibacter sp. | reverse complement strand
CATTGAAAAACCATGCAGAATCACGTTTTCTGAAGTCGGCATAGGCGCCCTCACCCTTTTCTCCGGTGAGCGCCGCAGCCCGACCCACCAGCTCCACCAGCTCCAGAGCCTTCAGGCCCGGATGAGGAGGGAGCCTCCGCGGTGCCTCATCAAGATATACGCCACAACCAACCACCACCGGCTTGCCCCCGGCCATGGCCTGACTCACAAAAGCAGATTTCCTCGAGGGAAGACTTTCGCCCGGCTTCGGCCACATGTAGTCAACCCATCCCGATTTTTTAGTGGCTGCCGTCTTGATGATTTCACGCGTTAAAAACTTCCCTTCTGAATCCTGCACATCAATCGTATTGCGGCCCGCTAAATTGGGAAAGGCGGGATTGACCAGTTCGATCCCATCCATGGTGAAGACAAAAATGTAAGAATCCTTGGCGAGGAACGGGCCAGCCCGATCGTTGAAAAGCGAATACGCTGCTTCTCCCTGTTTCTCGATTTGAGCCACTGCATTCCTGACCGCGTCGACCACGAAGGCCCTCTCCATGCGGTCGTTATAGGTGCCGCTGCCCACCACCCAGTTCCGACCGGATGGGGCCTGTACCCGGCGCACAAAAGCGCTCTTCCATCGCGGCAGTATCCCCCCGGGGACCGGCCACTGGTAATGATACCACCCTTCCGGCTTGTCCGCACTGCCGGCGGCCTCAAGGAGGCCTCGGACAATCAGCTTCCCATTGACATCCTTCAACTCAATCTGGTTTTTCCCCTCCACTGCAGGGTCGGGGTGAACCAGCATGGTGCCACCTTCGTCCAGTACGAAAATATAATCATCGCCCTCCCGCCAACGACTGCCCGGTTCCCTGAAATCAGCTAAAGCAACTTCGCCTTTTTCTCGAATCATGGCGGCCGCCTCCGTGACCAGCTTGATTAAATGTCCGGCGGCCTCGCTCGGGGCTGGTTCCAGAGTCTGAAGCTCTGTGGTCTGAAGTTCTGATGCGGGCACGCCAGTCTGTTCAGGCGTCGGGCGCAATGCGCCATCGGTGGCGTTGGAGTCGTTCGCGTGCGCGCAGGACAAGGCAAAAAAACAGAAAGCTGGGAGAAGCAGTATTTTCATAGGATCGAAGGGTGGAAGGTGGAGGGGGCAGGGAGTGGAAGGGAAACGATGACATCAGAAAAACTGAACTCGCACCGGTCGGAGAAACCTGAGGCGTAAAAAGCGCAGTGCCGCCCGTGAACCCCGGCCGGAGCGACCCGGTCCATCGCTCCTGAAGGACGTCCAGTCGCTACATTCGTCGGGACGCCTCTCACGGAAGGGCAATCCCACCACGCCCCGGGCCGTCGCCAAGCTGGGCATTAGGGCAAAAGCCAGATCAGCAGAACCAGCAAAGATGGAAAATACCGTCATAAAGGAGGAGCGTCCCTGATCATCCCCACTCCCGTCCGGGGGGCAAACGTGGCTTGAGCAAAGTCTTCTTCATCGGAACGTCGACCGGCTTAAGCCGCCTGGATCGTCGTGCACCTCTGGTCGCCTAGGAACGCGGCTTCCGCCTCCGGCGCTACGCTCTCCTCGCCGGCGCTTTCGGCCATCCCGGAACGACACCTCAGGATGGCCTTCGTCTGGCTCCATGCACGCTTGTGGCAACGCCCCAGATACCATTTCACCATGCGCGAAAGCATCGAGGGCTGGCCCCCCTCCCGTGCCAGTGGGCCCGGGCCTCCATCTCTCGCGCAGGTAGTGAAATTATGTATCTGGGCGCTGCCTCAAACGTGCATGGCAGCAGGTCTCTCACTAAAATGTTATAAATGAACCGAAATCACCGGTCGGCATGTTATCATCTGAATAAAGACATCGTGTTGACAGCGCATGAATGAATGCCGGACCAGCAACATGACTGAATGAATAAAAGAATGCTGGAGCCTGGCCTAATCTTGGTGGCGGAAAAATAAAATATAAAAAATGGCGGATAAAATGAATGCACCTTCAGTCAATTTTTATAAGGTGTCTTATTTTGACGCGTCCGGATGGGGGCGGACTGCTTGATCGGGATGATTGGCCATGTGAGATCCTCGACCGCGATGAGGTTGTCCGGGATTTTTGGCGGTGGCGGCGGCGCCACCAATGGGCACCGATTCCGGTGACCAGCAGCGTGCTCATTATCCAGGTGCCCGGTTCAGGAACCGGAGTCGGATCATACACGTACTTCAATGTGGCCTCACCGCTCATGAGGAGATTGGTGTAGTCTTGGGTCATATCGCCTCCTGTGATGTTAGTGGCCCAGACCTCGGCGATACTGAAGTTGACGGTTCCGGGTCCTCTGAAATAAGCAGCCCCGGACTCTGGTAGCAGACCAGACGAGGTGCTCGAAAAGAGGGTCGTGTCGCTGATTGGGGAGAGGGTGAGAGGCGTTGGTGAAATTGTGAATGTCTTTAATTGTAAAGGATCAATGTCATAGGAAAGACCCGGGCTGGTCGTGGCTTGGGTGGTGTTTCCGGTGATTCTCACCAATGGGGCGCTGTCGCCCGTCAGGGTGGCTCGGATGCGGATGGTGCTGCTGTTAAGGGTGAGTATCTCGGAAGCATCAAGATTGTGAACGTAGAACGATCCACGTGATGCCCCAGTCGCAGAAAGTGTTATCGCGGTCAGGGTGCCCAGAGAGGGGTCAAATTGATCAAATGTCACAAGACGCGCGGCACCTGAGGTGGCGTCCGTATAAGATCGAGTCATGGAAATAACGGCCGCTTTCAGCTGGCCTGAAATGGCCGCCGTCAGTAGAGTGATGATAGTGCCGGAGAGAAATCGGGAGTGTGCGGACATCATATATTATATTGGGTGGGTAGGGAATGAAGAATAACTTTCCGAAGCTTTAGAATGGGTTGGTTTTTGTTTTTGACCACCCCCCTTAGCAGGGGGGATCGAGTGAAAATCGTCCTCGAACTGGCGCGTGAGGACCCGAGCCACCCCTCGTTCCCGTTCCGGAGAGGGATTTTTAGGCCGCGCGAAAATTAAAAAAACGTTTTTGAAAAAAAGACTTTTCATTTTCAAGTCGACGACATAAATCGTAATAGTCCTTTTCTTTTCCTGCTATTTTTCTTTCCTTCCGCATATTCCCATGAGCCTCCGATGTGTAATTGTTGAAAATCAGACGATGTTCAGGGACATGCTGCTGGACCTCATGCGAAGAAATCTATCAGTGGAGATTTTAGCCGCTGCGGCGACAGTGCAAGAGGGTGTGCTGGCGTGCGAAAAGCATCACCCCGACGTGTTGATTCTTGATTTGTCTATTCCTGATGAGGACGCATGGACCGTGGCGCGCCGGCTGGTTCGACTGAATCGATTCGCAAAAATCATCGTCCTGACCACTCAGTCCGACGCCTTCCGGCTGCCTGATGATTTGCGGGGCTTCCTGCACGCCCGAATCAGTAAAAAACAATCATGGGACGTTTTGACATTCGAAATCTGCCGCCTGCTGCGCACTCAGCGCCGCGTGTGGGCTGGCAGAGAACGTTCCTCTCTCGATCCGCGGATCATCCTGACCATCGGGGAATTCGGCGTCTTCTGTCTGATCGGTCAGGGTAAAGGAAGCAAATCGATCGCCGATGACCTAAAGCTTTCACCTCACACCGTGCAGGATTATCGCAAAAAGATCGCGAAGAAACTGGGAACGGTGGGTCAGGGCATACGCGATCGGGCCGTGGAGTACGTCACCTTAATGGCGGCCGCTTCCGCCGGTCAGACGGCGGCGCTAGCGCCAGAGCCAGAGGCAGAGCCGTTGTCAGCGCCAGAGTCCGAGCCGCCGCCAAAGGCAAGTTGACGGGCCACCGTGGAGGCGGTCAGCGCAAGGGCCGTCCGTTCCTCTTCCGTCCACTCATGGTATTCCGCCTTGGCTAGTCCGAGGACTCCGTGTAGCGCCCCGTCAATCAACATCGGTACGGCGATGCTCGCCTGCACCGGCACGGACTTGGCCCCAGGCCGGATATCACCCGTGACATCTGTTTGCAGATTGCACGTCTGCACTGGTTCTAGACGCTCCGCCGCCAAGCCGGCCATGCCTTTGCCCACTGGGACGATGGTCACGATCTGGACGACATGAGGCGGCAGTCCGATCTGGGCCGCCAGCTTTAGTTGGCCGTCAGTGGGGTCCAGTAGGTGCAGGGTTCCCGTCTGGCAGTCGTGCTGGTGGAGGGCGGTCTGCAGATGGTCTTGAGGGCTCATGGTATCAAAAAAAGGCGGTAGGCGAAGCTTAGCCGGTAAAGGCGCGCACCACCAACGTCGCATTGTGGCCGCCAAATCCGAAACTGTTGCTCATGGCTGCCGTAATCGTCGCTTCGCGCGCAATATTCGGGATGTAATCCAGATCGCATTCGGGATCGGGGTTTTCGAGGTTGATCGTGGGCGGGGCGATCCCGTTTTGCATGGCGAGCACGGTGGCGGCGAGTTCCACGCCTCCAGCTGCACCCAGCAGATGTCCGGTCATAGATTTGGTCGACGAGATCAACAGTCCGTTCTTCGCGAATGAACCAAAGGCTTTTTTGATCGAATTCGTTTCCGAGATATCGCCCAGCCCGGTCGAGGTGGCATGGGCATTGAGGTAGCCGATGGCGGTGGGCTCGAGTCTGGCATGGCGCAGTGAAATCGCCATCGCGGCCGCCGGGCCCGATCCGTCGGGTGAGGGGGCTGAGAGGTGATAGGCATCCGCGGAGCAGCCGTATCCAGCGAGTTCACAATAAATGCGGGCGCCGCGCTTCTTGGCGTGCTCTAGCTCCTCTAGAACGACCACGCCAGCCCCTTCACCCATGACAAATCCATCGCGGTCCCGGTCAAAAGGACGGCTGGCCCGCTCAGGCTCGTCATTGCGGGTTGAAAGGGCTCGCATGTTGGAAAATCCAGCTAGTCCCATCGGCCGAATACTCGCCTCCGCGCCGCCCGCCAGCATGGCGTCGGCGTCCCCAAACTTGATGATACGCCACGCCTCTCCGATGTTGTGGTTGCTCGTCGCACAAGCCGTGACAATGACCATGTTGGGGCCCTGAAAACCAAGGTCGATCGAGATCATTCCGCTTCCTATATTGCTGATCATCATAGGAATGGTGAATGGGCTGACCCGGGATACCCCCTTTTGCAGCAGCGCGGCATGCTGGTCCTCAAACGTGCCCAGCCCCCCAATA
>JBIPMR010000297.1:0-5160 GCA_044369025.1 Luteolibacter sp. | reverse complement strand
GCCAAGTTGATCGAGGAATCCGCCCGCGACCGGATCCTGGAAAAGCTCTCGCCGGCCAGCCCGCCCGCCAACTGAGCCGGACCGTGTGCTCTCTGGATCCACAAATAGGAACCACGGAATACTCGGAACACTCGGAAATTTGAAGGTCAGGTAGATTTCAGATGATCCACGGTTTCGTTGTGGAACGGATCCTTTCCAGAGTCACCACTTTCCGTGTGTTCGGTGTATTCCGTGGTTCCCATCTTACTTCCCCAGCCAAGCCGTGCAAAATCCGCTCTCATCCGAAAAGACCGCCGCCTTGGAGCAACGGATGGCGACCCTCGGGATCGCCGAGCCGGATTTGTTAGAGAAGTTCGTGCGCGGCTCCGGCGCGGGCGGACAGAAGATCAACAAGACCTCGAACTGCGTCTTCCTCAAACACCTGCCGACGGGTGTTTGCATCAAATGCCAGATCGACCGCTCGCGCGAGATGAACCGTTTTCTCGCCCGCCGCGAATTGTGCGATCAGCTCGAAATGATCCGCGACGGCAAAGCCTTCGCCAAAACCCAGGCGATCGAAAAAATGCGCCGCCAGAAACGCCCGCGGTCGAATCGCTCGAAACAACGCACGGTGGCCGACAAGCGCATCACCTCGCAGAAAAAATCGATGCGCCGCCCGCCCGCCGGCGATTGACCCGTGGCGGCGGTTTCCAACCGCCAAGCCCAACGCTCCCTCTATCGTGGCGGAGTCGCGTCGCCGTCCGGAGTTCAAGCTTCAGCTTGCCTCTTCAAGAGCACGGTAAACCGTGGACTCCGGACCGCTTTGGGGTGGCAAACGGCGAAGTGGGTTTCGCCAAAAGATCTGGGCCTGGCGGTTGGAAACCGCCGCAACGCAACGCCCTCAGTGATCCAGCTTGAGCTTCTTCAACTTCGGCTCGACGACGAAACGGCAGTAGGAGTTCTTCGACTTGTTCTCCATGTAGTAATTCTGATGATAGTTCTCCGCCGGATAGAACTCGGACGCCTGGGTGATTTCCGTCACGATCGGATCCTTGAAGTTCGCCTTGGCCGCGGCCTTGGAAGCTTCCGCGATTTTTTTCTGCCCGTCGGAATGATAGTAAATGGCGGACCGGTATTGCGTGCCCACATCGTTGCCCTGGCGGTTGAGCGTGGTCGGGTCATGCAGGTCCCAGAACCAGGCTAACAATTTTTCGAATTCCACCTTCTTCGGGTCGAACACCACCCGCACGACCTCGGCATGGCCGCTCTCGCCGGTGCAGATGTCTTCGTAAGTGGGGTTTTTCACCGAGCCGCCCATGTAACCGGAGGTCACCGAGTGCACGCCGTCGAGCTGGCGGAAAGCGGCATCGATGCACCAGAAACATCCGGCGGCGAGGGTGGTGACTTCCGCTCCGGCGGGGACTTCAGGCATCTTGGCGGGGAGTTTGGCATCGGGTGACATGGGAGTGTTCTGAGGTTCGCAGGAGGCGAGGCTTGGCAGGAGCAACACGAGGGCGAGGAGCTTGCGGCGGTTCATGGTCGTAGGATACACGGATAACGTTTTCGCGCCCGAAATTTATCTCACCATTCAATCCCGACGCCCTCCTCGGGAATCAGGATTTGATCGCTGATGCCGAGGCGGTCCGCTTCCATCAGCAGCCGCTCGACCGGCTCCTCGTGCGGCTCATTTCCTAACGGAAACGTGCCGTAGTGCATCGGAATGAGAACCTTCGCCCCGAGATCGGCGAAGGCGCGCACGGCCTCCTCGGGATTCATGTGCACGTCGCGGCCGCTCGGCGAGCCATACGCGCCGATGGGCATCAGTGCGACATCGATGGCATAACGTTTTCCAATCTCCTTGAAGCCATCGAAGTAAGCGCTGTCGCCGCAATGAAACACGCTCTTGCCGTCGGCGCGGACGATGTAGCCGCCGAAATCCCGGTGGGTGTCATGGATGAACCGCGCGCCCCAGTGGTGGGAAGGCGTGTGGATGATTTCCAGCTGGTCAAAGCGCAACTCATCCCAGATTTTCATCTCGTGGGTGGCGGGGAATCCCAGGCGTTTGACCAGCGAGCTGCTGCCGCGCGGGACCACGATGCCTTGGCGGGCTTGGAGGATTTTCAAGCTTGGCTTGTGGAGGTGATCGAAATGCGCGTGGGTGACGAGCACCAGGTCCACCTCGGGCACGCCGTGCAGGTGCAGGCCCGGCTGGCGTTGGCGTTTCACCGGACCGTGCCACTTCGCCCAATTCGGATCGACGATCACCGAATGTCCGGCGAATTGCAGGAAAAACGACGCGTGGCCGATCCACGTGATGCGCACCTTGTCGCCCTCAGGCGGGGCCAGCACCGGTTCCAGCACTTCGCCATCGACCCGCCGGAACATCCCCGGGACGATTCGGTGGCGGAGGAAGCTGAGATTCCGTCCTGGCCAGCCCTTTTGCGGCAACAAGCCGGAATAGCGGGTGGGAAGCGGGTGGCTGATGGATAGGCTCTTTTTTTCCACTTGCGTCGATTACTAGTCCAGCATCGGGGGTCTTGCATGGAAAAATGCGGCTTACTTGCCGTAGGCTGCCGCGATTTTCTCCGCCCACTCCCGCGCCCGCGCGCCGAACCCGCGTTCGTCGCCGGCGTAAAGGATGCCGCGCGAGACATTGATCACATCCGGCGCGGTGCGGGCGGCGGCGGCGAGCGCCGCGAGATCGCCGCCCTGCGCGCCGAGGCCGGGCACCAGCAGCGGCGCGTCGGGGATTTTTTCGAGCACGTCGGCGGCATTGGTCAGGCCGACCACATAACCGACGTCGGTCTTGCGGCCTTCCGCTTTCGCGCGCTCGCCGAGGGCGGTGACGAGTTCGAAAACCGAGCGGCCGTCGGCCAGTTTCTGGCGTTGGAAATCGGCGGAGCCGGCATTCGAGGTGACGGCTAACAGATAAATCCCCTTCCCTTCCCAATCGAGGAACGGTTCGATGGAATCGTAGCCGAGAAAAGGGTTGAGGGTCACGGCATCGACGTTCCAACCCGCGAAATATCCCTGCGCGTAGTATTTTTGGGTCTCGCCGATGTCGCTGCGTTTCGCGTCGAGGATCACCGGCACGTCTTCAGGCATCGCGGCCAGCAACTCCTCCAACAGTCGGATGCCGGCGATGCCCATCGCCTCGAAGTAGGCCATGTTCGGCTTGTAAGCGACCGCCCACAGCGCGGTTTCATCGATCACCTGTTTGAGGAAATTCCGGGCAAACTCCGCACCGCCGTCGCCGGGCCGCGGGTCGAGTCCCACGCAAAGGCGCGACCCAGTTTTATCGATGCGTTTCTGAAGGCGTTCCGCGTAGCTCATGACGGGAGGATGAAGAGGACCGGGGACAATTTCAACCCCTTCGTGGAAGTTTGCTGCCACCCGGGCGCCCTGTCCCCCATGGAGCGGTGGCGAGGGTTGGGGTGGTTTTGTCCATCAGCCCTACCCCGTGGCAGGAATTTCAGCCCGGCCCCAGCCGGCTTTTCCCGCCGAAGTCATGCCATCCGGTGGGATCGCTGTGAAACCGGACCCACCCTCACTTGACGGCGGCGAGGATTTGATCGGTGAGCAGTTGCACGAGCTTTTCGGCTTCGGGGTCGAGCTTGGAGGAGGCGGCGGCGGGCGGGCTGGATTGGTCCGGGATCTGGCAGACGGTGCCGGGTTGGAAGCCGGCGTTGTCGCAAAGTTGGCATTCCTGCCAGTTGGCGCGTTTGTCTTCCATGCCGAGGACCTTGCGCAGGGCGATGAGTTCCTTGGCCTGGCCGCCGGTGATGGTGAGCAGTTTGCCCCCGTTGAGCTGCGAGGCGACCCAGATGGTTTTGCAATAGGACTCGACGTTTTCCATTTTCCAATAGCTGTCCTCGATGTCCTTGCCCCAGGTGATAACACCGTGGTTGACCATCAGCACGGCCATGTGGTTGACGGCGGCGTCACCGACGGCGACGGCGTTGGCCGGGGTGCCGGGGGTCTGATATTCGGATAGACCGATCTGGCCGAGGAAGACTTCGGCTTCGGGGATCATGCAGGTCGGCGGCTGGACGCCGGCGACGGCGAAGGCGGTGCCGTGCGGCGGGTGCGCGTGGCAGCAGGCTTTGGCCTTGGGCTGGCGCTTCATGATCGCAAGGTGGGTCATGCACTCGGAGGTGCGTTTGTATTTTCCGGCGAGTTGCACGCCTTCCATATCGACGAGGCACATTTGCTCGAGCGTCATGAAACCCTTGGAAACGAGCGTGGGGGTGCAGAGCACCAGGTTGTCACCGACGCGGATGGTGAGGTTGCCGCCGTTGCCATCGGTGTATTCGCGGGCCCACATGCGCTTGCCGATATCGACCATGCGCTGCTTGAGCTCGACGATGGCGGGCGAGTGGAAGAAGGCGTGGATCTCCGCAGGGGTTTTCGGGTCCTTGCCGGGGGTCCATTTGAACTCGTAGTCGGGGAGGATCGGCTCGGCATAGGCTGCGCTCGAAGCCTGCGCCGCGGGCGCGGCGGCGGACGAACCACCGGCGCGGACCGGACCGAGTCCGTCGCGGAGCACATCCTTGGCCGATGGAGTGAGGATCGCGCCTTTCGGGATATCGGCGGCGGTCTTGCCCGCTTTCAAGTGGGCTTCGATATCGGCGGCGGTGAAGAGGTTCTTGCTCATGAGTGTGGAATGTTAGAGAGACGGCTCGATGGGTGGTTGATACGAGAGTGAATCGAAAATGGCGACGGTGATGGCGTCGATGGGAATGGGGAAATCAAAAGGTGCGGTGGCTTCGGCGCCCTCGACGATACCGACGATGTCGCCGTCACCGGCGCCGAGGTTGTCGTAGGCGACCAGCGTGGATTGGGCGGAGATGGACGGCGCGGTCTGGCAGGCGTCGTTGAATTGTCCGGCATCGAGGGGATTGACCATCAGCCAGCGCCCGCCTTTGAAGGAGGGGTCCTGGACACTGAGGGTCACTCGACCGATGACTTGGGCTACGCGCATTGGGTGGGTAAATGCTGAAAAACTGAAAAGCTGAAAAACTGAGATGATAGAGCGGATGATCGTGAAGGAGGCGTCATGATTTCTGGTTTCAGCATTTCAGTTTTCAGCGTTTCAGCTTTTATTCAGTCAACGATTCCCTGGATGAAGTTTCGGATGGGTGATTTGTCGTCGTGGACGAGGTGGCGGGCGCCGAGGCCGTC
>JBIPMR010000296.1:0-5174 GCA_044369025.1 Luteolibacter sp. | reverse complement strand
CTGGTGGTCTGCGCCACGCCCACGAACATCGTCGATGTGCCGATGACGGGGGATTTCCGCTCGTTCGAGCAGGAGCAGTTTCCCTATCAAGTGAAACTCGCGGGTTGTGAGCCGCTGGACGTGTTGGTGGCGGAGCGGCCGCAGGTGACAGGCAAACCCCACCGCAACGGCGGCGGCCTGGTGGAGAGTGGCGCGGAGGTGGACGCCAGTGCCTACGTCGGACCTAACGCCCGTGTGCTGGGGAATTCCAAGGTGCTGGGAGACGCCCGGATCGAGGATCACGCCGTGGTGAAGAACGCCACGGTGCGCGACGCCGCGGTGGTGAGCGGGCACGCGCTGGTTTTCGAGGATGCGGTGATTTCCGAGCGGGCGAAAGTGCGGGATTTCGCCGTCGTCAAGGGCCGCACCACGGTCGGCGGCGATGCGAAGATCCTCGAGCACGCGGTCATTTCCACCCAGAAAACCTGCTCGGGCCATGTGGTGGTCAAGGGGGTGGCGTCTGTCTACGGCGGCAACCAAAGCGGCACCGCGATGATCGATGGATATTATGCCAAGGGCAACGAGATCACCCGGGGCAAGTGGTTCACCTGGAGCTGGGGCCAGGGAAAGAACGAGGGGGAAGTGGATGAAAATTCCGGCGGTCTGTATGCCGACTATCAGTTTGCTGATGACCATGGCTGGATGGCGCGTGACGCTTTCGGTGCGACCTGGGGTTATCTAACGAACGGTGCGCGTTCCGGCGTCCTGGCAAGCAGCGGGAAATCCGAAACCGGCTTGGCACTCAACGGCAAGGACGCGTTTGTCGAGTTGCCGAGGGACATCGCCGACATGGCAGGCTGCACTTATACCGTGGAAGTGTTGTGGGACGGAGTCGCCGGTGACAGCCGGATTTTTGAATTCGCCGCCGCCAACGGGGACGCGGTTTCACTGATTCCCGCGATCAAGGGCCGGATGGTTTTTGCCATTCGCAAGGGCGCGCTGGTGGAGATGGTGACCGCTCCGGCGCTGCCAAAGCGCGTGTGGACCACCGTCCAGGTGATGGTCGACGGCAAGACGGCGAGCCTGCATGTGAACGGCACCCGGGCAGGCGAGAAAACCCACATGACGCTGCGGCCTGACAGCATCCGCGCCGACCGTTGTTACCTCGGGCGCGGGACGGACGGCCATTTCTTCGGCGGGTCCATCGGCAGGTTCACGGTGCATTCCGTGGCGCTGGTGGACAGCGCGCCGCCGACGCCGGATCCCGCCGGCTTCGAGCTTGCGCCGATGTTCGCCTCGCCGGGTTCGCTGGTGATGATCTCCAAGGCCGGTAGCGATCCGTTAGGGGTCGTCGAATACTGGTTCGAGGAGGAAGGCGGCAGGTGGAACAGCGGTTGGACTTCGAGCCCGCGGGTCCAGCTCGACAAGCGCGATGCCAGCCGACCGCTGCTCTATCGGGTCAAAATGCGCGACAAGAGCGGCAATGAAACGAAGTTTTCCGAAGCCACCCGCGCCGGTGGTTTTCCGAAGGACACCCGTGTGCTCGTGGTGAACCCCGGCGCGCCCGCCGTGCTGGAGGCGGAGAATTATTTTGCTTCGATCCCTTCCAGCGACGGTTCCATGGCTTGGGAAAAACGCAGTGATGTCACCGGATTCGCGGGCAGCGGTTTCATGGCCGTGCCGGACCGGGGAAAGTTGAACGATCCTTTTGATGCCACCGCCGCCCGTCTCGATTATGCGATGAATTTCACCAAGCCCGGCCGTTATTTCCTCTGGTTCCGCGCCAGCGGGAACAACGACGGCGGCGCGTCCATCCACGCCGGTCTCGGGCTTCAAACCGAAGCGTGGGGGCTCAAAATCCGCACCGGCCACGGCCGCTTCGCCTGGACCCGCTCGCCTGCCTTCACCGTTTCAAAGCCGGGCAATCATCTCTTCAGCATCTGGATGCACGAGGATGGCGCGATGATGGACCGCGTCCTCGTCACCTCGGAAAGCAAATACGAACCGACCCCTGATCAGCGCGACGCCGACAAAGTCATGACCGGTGAAGGGTCTCCGGTCACGGGCGATTGACTCACTCGGAAGAGGGATTCATTCGACTCTTCCCGGCGGTAGGATCGGCCTGCCAAACCCTATGAAATTCCCAATCACCAGGGCCGCGTGTTTCGGGTTTTCTGGTTCGCATCGAAACCGCGCAGAACCCGGCGTCATCCGTCGGCCATCGGAGCAGGGGCGATGGAGGTGCTCTCGCGCGTGAACGGCGCCGCAGCGGCCAGCGGGAGTTCCAATGTTCTAACCGCCGGTCGCGGCATCCAGTTCGGCGCGGGAAACGCCGGAGCCAACCAGACGGTTTCCTATGATGAAATCCGGATGGGTTCGTCGCTCGGCGTGGTGCTGCCCGTGACGGTTCCCACCTCCACGGTGGTGAGTCTCACCGCCACGCAGCCCTTGGCACCGGAGCCGGTTGCTGGAAACGAAGCGCCGGGCGAAATCACGGCGCCCCGGACCGGCTCCACCGCCTGCGCCCTCAGCGGAGCAAACCACTGACTGGGGAGCCGGCTGCGGGAATGGGAGCGAAGCGGACATCGCCGGAGGCAAATCCGCCCGTCCGGTTCGGAGGGGGGGGGGGCGAAAGCCCCGTTCCTGCCTCTATTCAGACCCGACTCGCCGCCGCGGAGCGCGGATTGCTGCAACCCCTTGTTGCCAAGCGCGGATGCATTTCACACATTGCGTGCGTGAACTTACCCAATGCGATCACGTTTTCGCGCCTGATCATGACGGCGGCTTTTGTGGTGGCGGTGTCGCAGCGCAATCTAACAGGTTATGGCGCGGGCCTGGTGTTGTTCATTGTCGCGGCTGCCAGCGATTGGTTGGACGGCTATCTGGCCCGTAAAATGGGTTTGGTCACGCCGCTCGGAAAGCTGATGGACCCGCTGGCGGACAAGATCCTGGTGAGTGCGGCCTTCGTGTTTTTCACCGAACAGAAACTCTGCCCGGTGTGGGTGACCGCCTTGATCATCGGCCGCGAATTTCTCGTCACCGGCCTGCGCCAAATCGCCATCGAGTCCGGCCACGTGCTGGCGGCGGACCGGCTCGGAAAATGGAAAACCACCTTCCAGCTCGCCTATCTGATCACCGGCCTGATCTGGCTGACCGCCGCGCACGCCAAGCAGTCCGCCGCCCTCGAATGGCTCGGAAATCTCGCCCGCCCGTCGTGGGAAGGCGGCTGGTTGCAACCGCTCTTCCTCTGGGCCGCCGTGGCGCTGACGGTGATTTCCGGCTGGAATTACCTGTGGGGCTCGCGGCATCTTCTGCGAGGCAAATAGGGCTCTGGTCCCATGGGACGGTCGTCAGGCTTTGTGGCTTGCTGCGTGGGGAAATGCACAAGGATTCCGACCTGCCGAACGCTCGTGAGATGCGCCGCGCTCGCTTCCAACGCAACCCAAAAATTGCTTGTCAAAGCGGCCGGGAATGCCATGTTCCACCTGTCACTTTCTCGAAAAAAGCTGCGCCAATTTGGCCGGTTTCGCCGGTTGGACCTGCAGAGTGGCGGAGTCGAAAGCAAGCTCCTTCCCCCCGGGATCCTTCCCCCTCCGTCCTTTGTCCCCAAGATAACCCACACCGTGAAAGCCACCGTGTTTGCATCTTTTCTGGCTTTGTTGGCTTTTAGTTGACTCAAACCCCACAAGTTCCTCCAACCCCTCCCCAATTCACCATGAAAAACT
Source organism: Luteolibacter sp. (assembly GCA_044369025.1). Classification (GTDB taxonomy): domain Bacteria; phylum Verrucomicrobiota; class Verrucomicrobiia; order Verrucomicrobiales; family Akkermansiaceae; genus Luteolibacter. Next base: position 1,470 of record JBIPMR010000296.1, on the reverse strand, counting down.
GCTTGCCCGCCGTTGTGATGGCCTCGCTCCTTGGCGCGGGTGGTCTATTCGCCGTTGACAGCGCGCCACCTGTCCTCACCTCGTTCAGCGTATCCCCCGCCGCTGTGGATGTGACCACCGGCGATGCCACCGTCCAAGTAACCCTGCACCTCACCGATGATGAGAGCGGCTTATTCTACGCGAACCTGTTTCTTTACAACTCCAGGGGTGTCTTCGTGAACAACATCTTCTTCCTGAATACTGACGTGGAGCCCGGCGGCAGCCCCACGGACGGCACCTATGTGGTCGATGTGGTGGTGCCCCGTTACGGTGCCGACGGCAATTGGAAGTTTGCCGCTTCGTTCAACGACTATGCTTCCATGCAGAGTCGATACGGTGGCACGGACCTGCCTTTCCCCGTGCCCGGCAGTGAGATCTTCGAGGTCACCAATACTGGCACCGAAGACATTGCCAGTCCCCAGCTCGTGTCAGTCGGCATCACGCCCGGGACGGTGGATGTGACCTCGCAGGACCAGACCATCACCGCCACCCTCCACATCACGGATGATCTGAGCGGTCTCAGGAGTGGCTTCGCGGTTCTCCACGACCCCAGCGGAATGGATACCGGAATTTACAGCTTCTTCGCCGCCTCCTCGGGCGTGGGCACTCCGCAGGATGGCACCTACACGGTATCGCTGACCATCCCTCGCGGCAGCGTTGCGGGCCAATGGGAGATTCGCCCCCAGCTCCGTGACATGGTCGGCAACTTCGTTTTCAACATCGCCGGCGCGCCGGGTGCGACCTTCACCGTGGTCAACAACAGCAACCTCCCCACCGGAGGTCTTGGCGACGCCTGCGACGCCACCCAATTCACCTGGACCACCTCGGGCGACGAAGACTGGTTTTTCCAATCCGCCACGACCCATGACGGAATCGATGCCGCTCGCAGCGGTCCGATCGGCCCCGACGGCAGTTCGGAAATGGTCATGAACGTCACCGGCCCGGGGACCCTGACCTTCTGGTGGAAGGTGGACTCGGAGAGCTTCGCTGACGACCTTCTGGTTTACACCCCAGGCTCGGGGGATTTCGACTCCATCAGTGGCAACGTCGGTTGGACCCAGGTGACGCTCGACATTGCTGCCGGCCCGCAGACGGTCGTTTGGACCTACTCCAAGGACAACGAAAATAGCTCGGGTGAGGATGCCGGCTGGGTGGATCAGGTTCATTTCGCCGCCGCCAGCGATTCGGAACTGCCGACGCTCCAGTATATCGACATCGCGCCGGATCCGGCCAGCGTCGCCAGCGGTGACGTAGGAATGACGGTCACCTTCGAGGTTTCCGACGATTCCAATGGCGTCGCCGGTGGTTATGTGAACCTCTATGATCCCTCGGGGTATTTGTATGCCAGCGTGTACTTCGACTTGGCGAACCGCGTGTCCGGTGACGATCGTTTCGGAACCTATCAGGTGATGTTCACCATTTTGCAATCTG
>JBIPMR010000014.1:0-16174 GCA_044369025.1 Luteolibacter sp. | reverse complement strand
TGAACTGTCCATATTCCCGGCTCGGGAGGCACGAATAATTTTTCACTCATTGGAGCAACAAGGAGTGATGAAATGGCAGTCTCTCCCGGGTGGATGGAATCAGAGTCCATGAATGGAGATCCTCAAAACCCCTTGAATAGTTGCCCAAACAGTTGCCCAAATTGCACCATTTTTTCGGATTTCCCCGGACATTGGCGGAAGCCACCGGAGTTAAGGGTCCAAGCAACTTCATTCACAACTCGCTGAAATACAGCTAATCTGGCGAATTCCAAAGGGAGCCGAGTGTCGGACTCGAACCGACGACCTACTGATTACAAATCAGTTGCTCTACCAACTGAGCTAACCCGGCAATGACCCTTGGGTCGCGGCGGAGTATTCTCATTCCGGACGGCGCGGGAAGCGCAAATTTCGCTAAATTTTCAATCAGGTAGTGGCGGTTAGGATGGATCGGGCGGTTTCGGTCCCGGAAACGATGGCTCCTTCGATGGAGGCGCTGGTGCAGTGGTCGCCGCAGACATACACCCCGTGGTGGCGTTGGACGCCGGTCTTCAGTGGCGTGACGGGCTGCTCGGGCAGGGCGTGGCGGATCCGGTCGGTGCGCAGATGGCTCCATTGGCGGACTTGGGAGCCGAACCAGGTTTCCAGTTCCGCGAGCACGGCGGTTTCCAAATCCGCATCCCGCGCTTCACCTAACACGGAAACCGAGACCAGCGATCGGCCGGGCGGCGCGTACTCCGGGGCGACGTCGGAGAGCACGCAAACGTTGTTGACCTGTCCGCGACCGCTGCCGTTGAGGGCGATGATGGCTTCGTTCAGGGGCGATTTTGGGGCGGAAAAGTAGATCGCCGTCACGGCGCGCCAGGCGGCTTCCCGCGGGGCGAAACCCGGCAGCAGGCGCGCGGCGGTGGTGGCGTCGGTGGCGACCACCACGGCGTCCGCCGTCAGGGTCTCGCCGCTTTCGAGAATGACCGAGCGTTCGGTCACGGCGCGGACCGGTGAATCTAGCCGGATGCTGCCAGGCGGCAGGCGGGATGCGAGTTGGTCCGGGATCGCCTGCATCCCCTTGGCGGGAAGGGTGGCGTAGCCCTCGGTGAACATTTTGAAGGTGAATTCGAACATCCGGCTCGAGGTGCGCAGCTCGCGTTCGAGGAAAATCCCGCCATAGAAGGCGCGGAAGAAGCCGTCGATCATGCTTTTGGAAAACCCGAAGCCGCGCAGGAACTCGGCGGTGGTTTGATCCGGGCTGGTGGTTCCGTCACGCCTTTGGAAGCGCAGTTTGGCCACCCGCAGTTTGTCCGCCCAGGTGCCGACCGGTGCCAGCGCGGAAGCTAACAGATGTTGCGGATGGCGGAAAACATCCATCACCCGCCGGAGTTTCCCGTTTTTGAAAACCAGCGCACCCGCCCGGAAGCGGCGCAGATCCAAGGCTTCCAAATCGAGCAGCCGGCCGGCTTCGGGATAGGCGCTCAGATAGACTTGGAATCCGCGGTCGAGTTGGAAACCGCCGGCGCGATCCGTCCGCACCCGGCCGCCGACGCCATCCGAGGATTCTAACACCAAGGGCCGCGCCCCGCCTTCCATCAAACGGACGGCGCAGGCCAAACCTGCCAACCCGCCGCCGATGATGATCACTTGTTTTGATTCGCCCGCCATCGCCGCAGTTAAACGCGCATCGCGCCGGATACAATCCCCGGTTTCACATCAGCCACAACACCGCGACCTGCGCCACCAGGATGCGCAGCAGCATGGTGAGCGGATAGACATTCGCATAGGCCAGCGCCGGGTAGTCCGAGTCGGTGAGTTTGTGGGCGAAGGCGAGCGCCGGAGGGTCGGTCATGCTGCCGGCGAGCACGCCAGTGAGGGTGAGGTAATTGAGCTTCATCCATTTTCTGCCGATGATGCCGACGATGAGCAGCGGCACGGTGGTCACCGCCGCGCCGAGCAGCATCCATTGCAGGCCGGTGGCGGAAAACGCGGTTTCGGCGAATTTGCCACCCGCGCCGAGGCCGACGCAGGCGAGGAAGAAAATGATGCCCAGCTCGCGGAAGGCGGTGTTGGCGTTGATCGGCATGTGGATCACCAGCGGGCCGATCCGTCCCATGCGGCCCATCAGGATGGCGACGATCAGGGGGCCGCCCGCGAGGCCGAGGCGCAGCGGTACCGGCAGGCCCGGGAGATTCCATGGATAGAGGCCGACGAAAATCCCGAGGGTGATGCCGAGGAAGATCGAGGCGAAACTGGTTTCATTCAACTGCCTGACCGAGTTGCCTAACACCTTGGCTGCCTGCTCGATGGCGGCCTCCTCGCCCACCAGATTGAGCATGTCGCCGAATTGCAGGCGCATGTCGGGCACGGCGGTCAGGATCATGTCCTGGCGGCTGACGCGGCTGACGGTCACGCCGAAGCGCTGGGTGATTTCGGTGGCGAGGATGGTTTTGCCGATGACCGCCTTGTGGGTCACGATGATCCGCTTGGAGATCACGTTGCCCGGGGCCTTGCGCAGGTCCTCGTCCACGCGCGTGCCGATGCCGAGGCCGACGCGGTGCAGTTGTTCGGTCGGCCCTACGGTGAGAATCAGGTCGCCTAACTGCAGCACCGTTTCCGGGGTTGCGCCCTGGGTGGTGGTTTCGCCTTTGCGGCGGATGCGTGAGACGACCACGCCCTCGTTGCCGAGGCCCGGCACGTTGCGGATTTGTTGGCCGGCGAGGTTCGGGTTTTCGACCACGTAGGTCACCCGCTGGATTTCACTGATTCCCGAGGCCATCTGCTGTTGGAGCAGGAGCAGTTCCTGTTTCGGGTCGATGCGGAAGCCGGCCCGCAGCAGCACCATCGCGAGGATGATGCCAAGCACGCCGAACGGGTAGGCGACCGCGTAGGCCATCGCTGATAGACCGGCCTGTTGGGCGCCATCCGCGCCGGTGGCCATCGCCTGCTGCGCGGCACCGAGTGACGGGGTGTTGGTGGTGGCTCCGGAGAAAAGGCCGGACATCACGCCGGTTTCCCAGCCCAGCCAGCGGCCGCCGCCGAAGACGATCAGGCCGCCGAGCACGATCACCAGAACGGCCAGCGCGTTGAGTTTCAGGCCGTCTTTTTTCATCGAGTTGAAAAACCCCGGGCCTAACTGAAGTCCCACGGTGAAGACGAACAAGGCCAGGCCGAATTCCTTGAGAAACGATAACAACTCCGGCTCCAGCGTCAGGCCCATGTGGCCGAGCAGCAGCCCGCTGAACAACATCCCGGCGACGCCCAGCTTGATGCCGCGCACCTTGATCGAGCCTAGCAGTAACCCGAGGATCGCGGTGAAGGAGATGACAAGGATCGGTTCCGCATGAGGGGAGATTTTCCGAATGTTTTCCAAAAGTTCGATCACGGGCAAGACCATGCCAGAAATCCGGCCGGATCCACTACGCAGGATCTGCGCAAATCCAAGCGCCAATCAGCGCTCCGCCGGAAAAGGGGTCCGCCGTCAGGCGAAGGCGGACTTCGTCCGGCGAAACGCTGCGCGGCGGTCCTGTCTGCGACGATGTTCCAGCACTCCGGAGGGCATGCGCGTCAAGTCAAGCGGGCATCCCAAGACGCAGTCCACCCGGGAGCGCGAGTCTGCGACTCGCCGACCCTGAAAAGAGAAAGGGATCGTCGGATGGGCAACTCTTTCGCGCCCCATGGGCATGCGAGTCGCAGACTCGCGGTCCCAGGGCGCTGTATTCCTCTCATGCCGATGTCCGGGCTGTTTCTGCTTAACTTGACGCGCACCGTCGCTGGTCCTGATTCCACCCTGAGCCGGTGATCAGCGCAGCCAGATGGATTTCAAATACGGCTCGCCGGTGAAATCCGGCGGCATCGGTGAGTGGCGGGCGCTCATCGGGCGTTGGATCGCGCTGCGCAACTGGCGTTGGAAATCGTTGAGCGGCAGGTTGCGGCAATTGGTGGAGCAAAGCAGCCAGCCGTCGGGTGTCAGGATGTCGGCGGCGAGGGCGGCGAGCTCGCCGAAATTTTCCTCGACGCGGAAGACCTTGCCTTTTTCATCGCGCGAGAAAGTGGGCGGATCGAGCACGATGCCGTCAAAGGTGCGTCCTTGTTTGGCGAAGCGGCGCAGCCAGTGGAAGGTGTCGCCCTTGCAGAAGTGGTGCGCCGCGGGATCCAGCGCGTTGTGGGTGAAGTTGCGTCTGGCCCAATCGAGATAGGGTTGTGATAGATCGAGCGTGGTCGTTTCCGCGCCGGCCATCGCCGCGGCCACCGAGAAGGCGCCGGTGTAGGCGAAGGTATTGAGCAGGCGTTTGCCGGGTCCCATCAGTTTGCGGACTGCGGCGCGGTTGTCGCGCTGATCCAGGAAAATCCCCTGCGAATAACCGGATTGGAACGAGATTTCAAAACTCGCGCCGTTCTCCCGGATCAGGAACGGGGCGGGCGTCACCGGGCCTGATAGATGGACCGGTGATTCTTTCTGATGCTGGTCCAGGCGTTTCCAATAACAGGAATGTCCTTGGTCGCGGAGCCACTCGCGGACCTGCGGAGCGAGCTGATCGTGCGGCGTGGAGACCAGCCAGCGATCGTCAAAACTTTCCAAAATCAATCCTGACAGGCCGTCGCCGCTGCCATCGATGAGGCGCGCGGCGTTGGTTTCCGCATCGAGCAGGCTGGCGCGTTTGGTGACGGCGGTTTGGAGAAGTGAATGCATGGGGCGGCGGCAAATTACGAAGCGCCACGACTGCCGGCCAGACCGGATTTCGGCACCGGCTGGCGGGACGGGCCCGCCAGCCGGTGTTTCCGGGTCACTTGCCCAGAGCTTCGTCCACTTTTTCGCCGGCTTTTTCGACCGGGCCCTTCGGGTTTACGGCGTCCTTCACATCTTCGATCGCCTCGTCCACGCTTTCGCCGGCTTTTTCGGCGGGGCCTTTGGGTTTGCAGGAGACCAGGGACGCCGTGATCGGCAGGAGACAGAGTGCCATCAATAAGGACAGTTTCATATTTCGGGGGGGTTCGGTTGGTGGATCGCGGGCGGGGCCGTCCGCGATCATCCCACAGTTTCGCAGATTCGGCGGGAAAAGCGACAGGCATTTATCGGTGGGAAATTCCAGTCGATTTCCCGCGGTCTATCAGACCTTCATCAGGTCGGCCTCTTTGGCGACGGCGCTCTCGTCGATTTTCTTGGCGAACTTGTTGGTGAGTTCCTGGACTTCTTTTTCGAAATCCTTCTGGCCGTCTTCGGTGATGAAGTTGTCGGCCTTCATTTTTTTGGCGGCGTCCATGCCGTCCTTGCGGGCGGCGCGGAGCCGGACTTTCGCTTCTTCGGCGAGTTGTTTGATCATTTTGACCATGTCGCGGCGGCGCTCTTCGGAGAGCTCGGGGATCGGCACGCGGATCGAGCGGTCGGCGGCGGCGGGGTTGAGGCCGAGTTTGCACTCGCGGATGGCGCGTTCGATATCGCGGGTGGTGGCGGGATCAAAGGGTTGCACCACCAGCATCCGGGGTTCGGGCGAGTTGATGATGGCGAGACTCTTGAGCTTGGAGACGGCGCCGTAGGCGTGGACATGCACGTCGAGGTTCTCGATCAAGGCCGGGCTGGCCTTGCCGGTGCGCACACCGGCAAACTCGTGGATCAGGTAATCGACGCATTTGGTCATCGCGTCCTCGACTTCAAAAATGGCTTCTTCGGGGTCCATGGGGTTGGGGGATTGGAAATTTGAGATTCACTCGCCGTGGACCAGGGTGCCGATGGGCAGGCCGCGAAGGGCATGGGAGAGATTGCCGTGGGGGCCGAGATCGAACACGATGATCGGCACGTGGTTGTCCATGCAGAGGCTGAAGGCGGTGGCGTCCATCACATTGAGGCGCTGCGAGAGGCACTCATGGAAGGTGACCGTTTCATAGCGCACCGCATCGGGGTTGTGGCGTGGATCCGAATCGTAAACGCCGTCCACCTGGGTGGCCTTGAGGATCACATCCGCGCCCATTTCGCTGGCGCGGAGGGCGGCGGTGGTGTCGGTGGAAAAAAACGGGTTGCCGGTGCCGGCGGCGAAAATGACGACCTTGCCTTCGTCCAACTGGCGCTCGGCTTTGCGGCGGATGAAGGTTTCCGCGACGTTTTTCATTTCGATGGCGGACTGGACGACGCAGGTGACGCCGTGGTGTTCGAGCGCGCCTTCGAGCGCGAGGGCGTTCATCACGGTGGCGAGCATGCCGACGTAATCGGCGGTCGCGCGGTCCATCCCGCGGGCGGAGGCGCTGGCCCCGCGCCAGAAATTCCCGCCGCCGACGACGACGCCGAGCTGCAGGCCGCCTTCGACCGCCTCGCGGATCTCGAGGGCGATGCGGTCGACGATTTCCGGGGAAATATTGTCACGGGACCCGGGGCCGCGGAGGGCTTCGCCGCTGAGTTTGAGGATGGCGCGTTTGAAAGGGCGGGGGTCTTTGGTCGAGAGTGTCATGCGTGCGAGTGGCTGGCCGATGAAAGCGGAATCCCCCCCGGATTGAAAAGGGAAAACGCGGAATCAATTCGCGACCGGCTCGGCACCGAGGGCAAAAGTGGTTCCGAGGTCGCGCAAACTGGCTTTGGCCTCGTCGGCACCGTCGATGGTGATTGTGACATTCAGCGGCTGGGGTTGCGGGCGTTGGTATTCTTCCAGGGTTTTGCGGGTGGCGATGATCGCGAGTTTGAGGATCTGGCGGGTGGTGAGATCGACATCCTCGGGGATGGCGAGGTTGGCCACGTCGAGGCGGACGGCGAGGCCGGCCTCGGTCATTTCACCGCTGATTCCGATATTGCAGAGCACCAGCAGGTTGGCCTCCATGACCTTGTAATTCGGATGGTTGGTAGGAATTTGATGAGGGCTGCGGATGGCATCGATCAAAACCTCGGGAAATGCGCCGGTCAGCGCCATCGGGCGTGGCATCACCGAGGCTTGCAGCGCGTCGCCCACATCGGAGATCGCCTCGTCGCCGTCGGTGCCGTGCAGGCTGAGCGGTTCGTAAACCGGCACCACCATGATGGTGGAAGCGCTCGTCGCCATGAAGGTGCAGCCGCTGAGCAAGATTGCCGCCATCCAGGTTTTCATAGGCCGGACCCTGGCGCGGGATCGCGGGTTTGGCGAGTCGAAAGGCGGTGTCGGAATTTCGCCACGCTTGCCAAGCCGGGGGATCCGGGTTTGTCATTGGCCATGGATTATCTGGCCCGCGCGCGTTCCGTGATTGAGATTGAAACCGACAGCTTGCAGCGGATGTCCCAGCGGCTGGACGACAATTTCATCGAAGCCGTGAAAATCCTCCACCACACGCTCGATCATCGAGGCAAAGTGGTGGTGGTGGGCATCGGGAAATCGGGAAACATCGGCCATAAAATCGCGGCGACGCTCAATTCCACCGGGGCGACCGCGGTGGTTTTGAACTCGCAGAACGCGCTTCATGGCGACTTGGGGCTGCTTTCGGACGGCGACGCGGTGATCGTGCTTTCCTACTCCGGGGAGACCCGTGAGTTGCTCGATCTGGTGCCGTTTATCAAACGCTTCGACGTCAAGCTGATCGCCGTCACCGGCAAGTCGGATTCCACGCTGGCCCGGCTGGGGGAGGTGACGCTGGACACCTCGGTCGCGCGCGAGGCTTGCCCGCTCAATTTGGCTCCCACTTCCTCATCGACGGCGATGCTGGTGATGGGGGATGCGCTGGCGATGGTGTTGTTGGAAGCACGGGGCTTCACCGAGGCCGACTTCGCGCGTTTCCATCCGGGTGGTTCGCTGGGGCGGGCCTTGCTGACGCGGGTATCCGACATCATGCGCGGCGACGCCGAGCTGCCGACGGTGCCGGAGGATGCGAATGTGTTTTCCGCGCTGGACGCGATGAACCGGGTCCGCGCCGGCGCTTGTTTGATTTTGAAAGCGGACGGCACTCTTGCGGGGATTTTCACGCATGGTGACTTCGCCCGGAGTTTCCGCAGCGATCCCCAGTTGGGTGAGAAGGCGGTGGCGGGATTGATGACGCGCAATCCGATCGCGGTGCATGCGGATTCCCTTGCGGTGGAGGTCTTGAAAACCCTCGGTGTGAACCGGATCGACGATATCGTGGTGATGGACGAGGATGGGAAACCGGTGGGGCTGATCGATACCCAGGACCTGGCGAGGCTCAAGATCGTGTGACGCGGGCCTGCGATGCGGGCACAAAAAAACGGACGCCGTTTGGCAGCCGTTGGTTTCCCCGATTGCGGAAGTGGAAAGATCACCCAGCGGATCATTAGGCGCAAGCCGCCCGTTGCTCTCGACTCTCCGGGTTTCCATCTTCCTTTCTCGGCTTAATGATTCCGAATTCACGGCTTATGGGAAGCCGCCTTCCGCGGATTCGATCCGCCAGAAGCGTTTCGGCCCGACCGCGCCGTTGGCGTGGGTGAAGGTCAACGGCGCGCCGGTCCCCACCTGGGTATCCACCATCTGCCAGTTCACGAAATCTGTGGTGGCCCAGAGGCGATAGGACCAGCTTGGCTCCGAGGGCGATTTGAGCACGGTGTCGCTTCCATTGGGCGCGAAGGCGAGCGTCGGCTGCGAGGGTTGCGAAAAATAGGCCGCCGCGTCCCACTCCAGCACCGAGATGCGCGATGCGAGGTTGGCGGGCGCGACGTAGCCTTCGCCCCCGGATGGCTGATAGAGGAAATGCAACTGGCGTTTGGCATCCCACAACTCGTTGTCGATGATCGGCTCGTAGTTGCCGAGGTTGCCCGTGGTCAGGTCGAGTTGGATCCACACCCGGCGGTCGGGATCGTCCGCCTTGGGAAGGCTGTGCACGATGGTGAGCCCGTTGTTCTCCGCATCGTCCCGATAGGCGACGATGATGCGGTCCCGATCGTCGGTGACGACGATCGGGCGTCCAAGATTGCGGACGGCGGACTCGTTGTATTTCGTTCCGGCCGGATTGTTGGTGCGCCGTGAAACCTGGCGGACGTCCCAACGATCGTCCGCGGTGGATGGCGTTCCGTGATCGTTGCGAAACACCACCATGTATTGGCGGCGGTGATTGGCGGGGACTTCCTTGGCTCCGGGAGCGAACCAGGTGCAGGTGACCGGATTGTCATTGGCATCCAGACAGGTGCTCGCCTGGTTGATCAGGCTGGAGCCTTCCGGGATGTTCACGATATGTTCCGCGGCGGTGGCCGGGTTTCCGCTTTCGCCATTGCGGGAAATCGGCAGGGCGTAGGGCGTGCCATCGAAGCGCTGCCAGGTAAGGCCGGCATCCGGCGAGCGGCCGAAGGCGAGCAGGTTGTTCGTCTGATAGCCATCCTCACCGGCGGGCGAGTCGCCACCGACCGGTTCGTAGCGCCAGCACCACGTGAGGATGAGGTCATCGCCATCCGCCCCGCCGAGCTGGGGCATGTTGAGGTAGGCGTTGTAATTCGGCGTCCAGCCGGTGCCCTTGATGAAGGGATTCTGCGTGCGGGTGCTGCCGTGCACGTTCGCCCAAGTGCCGGCGTCCCGATCATAGCGGTTCACATAGGTGTCGCCATTGCCGGAGGCGACCTCGCGGAAGAGATATAACAAATCGCCGTCCGGCAGGCGCAGGAACTGCGGATAGGTGACGGTGTTTTCCGTGCCGGTCATCGTGATGTCGGGACCCAGCGTGATTGGATGGGTGCCCGTCACCGGCGCGGTCGACTTGGAATAGTGGAACTGATCGCCGTGCATGCCCCAGGAAAGGTGCATGAAGCCGTTGCCATCGATGCCGAAGGAAATGACGTCATGGCCGTCGGCGATGTTGTTGGCCGTGAAGGTCGGGTGTTTGAAAACCTCCCAGGTCGAACTTCCGAGTGTGCGCCGTCCGATCCAGAGTTTGTTGTTATACGCGGCGGATGGATCGTATTGGTGGCGGCCGTACCAGGTCATGAACTGCTGGTTGCCGTATGTCTGAAGCGATGAGCGGACGAAGGCCACCGCGTTGATGGCGGAGGCTCCGGCATAAGCGAACTCGCTGGTGGAAGGGTTGCCATCGTCCACGGGGACGAGTTTGACCGCCGTGCCAGCCGGTCGGGACGAGTCGCCGGCGGGGTCGGTGGCGGCGGCCTGTTCCTGAAGGTTGGAGAAGCGATCGCGGTCGGGATCATCTCCCGCGTTGAAATCGAGATGGTTGAAATGTTCCTGCTCCCAGGCATCCGGCAGGCCGTCGGCATCGGTGTCCGCGGAGTGGGAGGCTGCATTGACGGGCGAGGATTTATTTCCGTATTCGGTGGCATTGGAATCTCCGTCGTTGTCGGGATCACCGCCGGCAGATTGCACGAGTGATCCGAAGTTTGAAATCTCCCACCTGTCAGGCAATCCGTCGCCGTCGCCATCGGTCTGTCCAAGTGGAACCACGAACAGCTCGCCGCTGGTTTCCGAAAACTGATAGGTGCCGGAGGGGTCGGTCCAGAGCTTGTTGTTGCCAATCCAACCGGACACGGAAAACGCCGGGCCGAAGGTGACGGAGGCGAGGCTTGCGGTATCGACGAGCACCCATCGCCCGCCTTGGCTGGACGAGGCCTGAGAGAGATCGATAAGGAACGAGCCGTCGATGCTGACCACGCCGCTGCCGGTGATGGTGTTGTTCACGCCACCCGCGCCGATGCCGAATGCCCAGCTGCTGGTGGCGGTGAGACTGACCGCCGAGGCTGCGAGGAACGTGTCCACGGAGAGATCGCCGGAGATGTCACAGGCGCTGTTGAGGGTGATCGAGTGGGCGCTACCTGCGACTCCCGCGATCAGGTTCAGATCCCCGTCGCCACTGATCGGGGCGTTGATGGTGAAGTCCGCCTGGTCCGCGCGGATGGTGGAGCCGGATCCGCTGACGGTGATGCTGCCATTGAGTATCATGGTCTGCGAGTGACTGGTGCCGGCGCGAACCAATCCACCGTCTAGCACCAGGTTGGGAATGGTGTAGGTCTGTGAGGCGGCGGTGCCTTTGTGCATGAGGATGCCGCCACTTGCGAGGGTGAGGGAGTTCCCCTGAAAGGTGAGGTTGGCGGTGGTTTCCGGCGTTCTGAGCAGATAGGATACGCCATAGTCGAAGGCCGGCGCGGGAGCGGCATTGTTGGACCAATGACCCGCCGTGTTGAACGAACTGCTGCCGGGCGCATCGCCCGCAGTGAGCAGCACGCTGGCCGCAGGTTCGAAGATGAAATCCGCCGCCGTGCGGACGGCGTTGCTGATGCGGATCTCGTCGATCTTGCCATTCAGCCCTTCGCCGGAGAGATCGCGGTTTTCGTTACCGAAAACGAGAGGGCCCTCGATCGTCCCGCCGCCGATGATGGTCAGCGCCTGGTCACCACCGATGGCATTGGCCGCGGCGACCTCCGTGGTGAGGCGCGTCCAGTAGAAGCGCGCGGTGGCACCGTCATGGGTGAAGGCGACATGAAACCACTCGCCGGTGGCGAAGGCGTGCCCGCCGCTGTTGGGAATGGGAGCGAAGCGCCGGCTGCCGGTGCCGATCAGGTTGAACTCGAGCTGCTGGCCGGTCGCTCCGCCGGTGACGATGCGGAACTGGAAACCGCGCGTTGCGGCGTAGGAATCCGTGGCGATGATTTCCCGGGATCCGCTGGCGCTGGCGGGTGCGATCAAAGCCTCCAGCGTGAACGGGGACGCGCCATTGATGCCAAGTGAGGAAAGCGCGATCCGGTCCGGGCTGGCGGTGCCATTCAGATCAGCTTCATAGACGCCCGAGGCGTTGCCATCGTAGCCGATCAGGTGGTTGAGGCGGCCGCTGAGATCGACGGCGTTTCCGAAGCCCGTGAATCCGGATGCTCCGGTGACTTCCGTGGAAATCGGCGGCGTGGCGGAGGCGGGCGAGTTCGGTCCCACGGTGATCGCGTTGCCTCCGGCCGAACCTGCATTCGCGACCACCGACGGGCCTGAAGTTCCGTCGAGATGATAGAGGTGTAGGGTATTGGCGTCCGCGACATAGGGTCCGGAAACCTCCGCCGGGCTGGCGAGCGGGAAGAGCGAGGTGACCGCAAGCAGCGGGCCCGTGATTTGAGTGAGTTTCATCGCGTTAAAATTTCCGGCCGGATGCTTCGAGATCCGGCCGGGAATGGATTGTCCGGGATAGCGGATAGGGGTTGCGGCGTCAATTCGCCTGAATTCTGACAAAACTGTTTGGGGTTGGTGAGGCCGGCGCTGAGGGTGACTTCATCGATGCGGCCGGGGCAGTGCATCACCACCGTGGTGCCGGAGCCGGGCTTGGAGCTGATGGTGCATGATCGATGGATTTCCTCAAGCCGCTTGATCCTGTTTGAAAGGCCGTTTCCGGATTTTCCTCCATGTCCCGGCCGACGGGCGCGGAGTTGATGGTGAGGAGGGTGAGGAGGGTGCCAAGGTCGTCGTGCATGTCGCGCGCGATGCGGTCGCGGTCGTCCGCGAGGGCCTTCCGGAGGTGCAGCGCACGAAGGATCGGCATCGACGAGTGCCAGCGCCGGGTTTTTCGTCTCCGTCGATGGCTATGAGGCCGGTGGTGTCCGGTGCGCCGGACCAGAGCGTGAGGCGGATCGACTTTGCTCCGGCAGGGATGAACACCGCTTCCCGGCGCGGCATGAACTTCGAATCGTCGAGGCGGCGTCCGGCGGCAGGACCAGGCACGGGTTTTCCGTCCACCAGAATCCCGGCGATCTTGAAGGAATCCGGGAGATTGTCCTTGGTACCCACTCCAGTTCGGGTGCGGCGGAACGCATTGGATTTTCCTTCGGATTTCCACGATCAGTCCCGCCGCGGTCGGCAACACAAGCACCGGAGTGAAAACCCAAGTAAAAGGACAGGTAGTGGAACGCCGTGGCACCGCATCCCCTGCCGGAGCTATTTCCGCAGTAGTGACGCATCACTTCCCAAGCGCGTGGCGGACGGGGACGGCTTGACCGCGAATCACTCAACCGCGCCATTCTAGGCCTCATCACCAAAATGCGCCCTTGTCGCCCATTTTCCCGGGGTTCATGAAAAGCGACAAGGCCCTGCCCACAAAATTCGGCGGCCCGCACATTTTACGGGTCGCGACGGTCTTGCCGTCCTTCTCTTTTGCATGTGGAGAACCGTTCTCCGGTTTCCCCATCGAGAGTCCCGGAGGACGGTCGCAATATCTTTGTGCGCCGTCGTCTCACGTCGCAAAAGCCCGTCGCTGAGGGAAAATCCCCTGAACTTGACGCGCGTGCCATGAAGGGTGCCAAAGCTTTGATATGTCGGATTTTCATACCCGTTCTTGGCCAACCCGACAAGGGGATGGCCCCGATCAAGCTCAAAAATCCGCATGCGTTGACGACGAAGCGCCAAAAAAAACGGATGCCGTTTGGCATCCGTTGATTTTCCCCGATTGCGGAACCGGAAAGATTACTCAGCGGTCTCGGAGCGTTCGGGAGCCGGTGCGTTGGAATAGCGCCAACGGATTTTGTTGCGCTTGGAGGCGGAACGCAGCTTGCGTTGCTTGCGCTCGGTCGGAGTCTCAAACGCGCGGCGGCGGCGCATTTCTTCGAGGATACCCTCGGTATCAAGTTTGGTTTTGAGGCGTTTGAGAGCACGGTCAACGGGCTCTCCTTTTTTCACAGTCACTCCACGCATGCGATGATGGTTTGTTGGTTGTTGTTGGTTCCGCAGGTTTGTCGGGGCGCGGTAGATGCGTGATTGGCCACGACTTGTCAAGACAGAACCCGCCGCGAACTTTAAAAAAACCGGGGACAAACGGGCGCTTGCTTCCCCGTCCGGGGTCGCGTATAGAACCGCGTCCTCGGGCTATTGGTGCGCGTTTGCCCCAACCGTTCGGTTAAACATCCGGCTGTCCGAGGGAGTAAAACCACCCACCCATGTACCGTATTCCATTCGACCGGGTGAACTGGATCACCAGTTCATTCCTTATTGGCACCGCTTTGATCGCATTGATCGGAGTCCCCATCTACCTCGTGAAAGTCGGCATCGACTGGTTTCAGTTCGCCATGTTTTTCTTCTACGTCAGCGCCACGATGATGAGCATCACCGTGGGATACCACCGCCTGTTCTCGCACTTGTCTTTCAAGGCCAAATTGCCGGTCAAGCTGTTCACCTTGGTTTTCGGCGCCTGCGCGTTTGAAAATTCCTGTTTGAATTGGGCGTCCGACCATCGCCGCCACCACAAACACGTCGATCACGATGAAGACCCCTACGACATTTCCAAAGGATTCTTCTGGGCGCACATCGGCTGGCTGCTTTTCAAGCTCAACCCCGAGCCGCCGATGGACAACGTCGCGGACCTGCGCAAGGACAAGCTGGTCATGTGGCAGCACCAACACGTGCATTGGATCGGCCTGGTCGTCGGCTTGATCATCCCCACCGCGCTCGGTTACGGCTGGAATTTTGCGATGGGGCTGGACCCATGGACGGGGGCGCTCGGCGGCTTCCTGATTGCCGGCGTCGCCCGGATCGTCGTCGCGCAGCATTGCACGTTCTTCATCAACTCGCTCTGCCACACGGTCGGCCGCCAGCCTTACTCCACGAGCCACAGCGCCCGGGACAGCGCGGTCATGGCTTTCCTCACTTTCGGTGAGGGCTACCACAACTATCACCACGAGTTCCAGCACGACTACCGCAACGGCGTGAAGCCATGGCAGTGGGATCCGAGCAAATGGACGATCTGGACGCTCTCGAAACTCGGCCTGGTCGATGGCCTGCGCCGCGTGCCAGACAGCCGGATTCTTCTCGCTGAAATGGGCGAAGCCCGCCGCAAGGCTCAAAAGCAACTCGCCGCGATCCAGCAGCAAGGCGCCGCCCACCGTGCGGCCGATACCCTCCATGAACTCGTCGAGCAGCTTTCCGCCAATTATCATGAATTGGAGAAGGCGGTTTCCGACCGGGTGCAGCTTTCCCGCGAAAAGCTCAATCAGTGGCAGGATGAAACCCGCAGCCTGATGCGCGAGTTCAGCCGCATGGCCGCCGCCCGGACCGCCTGATTTCCTCAGGATCCATCAGGTTTTTGAAGCACCCCGGGATCGATGGATCCCGGGGTGTTTTTTTGATTAAAACCCCTGCACGTCGATCTGCTCGCCGCTCAGGGCCTTGATGCGGACTCCCATTTTTTTCTGGATCACTTTGAAATGGTCCATCTCTTCCGGGCTCACCAGGGAAATGGCGTCGCCCGGCGACTCCGCTCGGCCGGTGCGACCGATCCGGTGGATGTAGTCCTTGGGCGAGCGGGGGAGTTCGTAATTGATGACGCAGGGCAGGAATTCGATGTCGATCCCGCGGGCCAGCAAGTCGGTGGCGACGAGCACGCGCAACTGGCCGGCCTTGAATTGCTGCAAGGTGAAACGCCTGGCTTGTTGGCCGAGCTTCGAATGGACGGCGGCCGCGTGGATGCGGTTTTTGAGCAGTTTGTTGACGATCGCATCCGCCTTGAGGGTGGAGGACGCGAAGACCAGCACCTGTTTCAAATCGCCGTGTTTGATCAGGTATCGCAGCAAGGGGCCCTTTTTTTCCTCGGAAACCAAGTAGGCGAGCTGGTGGATCAATCCGATGCCGTCCGCTTCCGCAGCGATTTTAATCACCTGAGGGTCCTTCAGAATCAGCCGTTGGACCAGACTGAGGTCGTCGCTGAGGGTCGCGGAGAATAACAGATTCTGGCGCTTCGGCGGCAGCAGGGCGAGGAGGCGGTCCACTTCCTGCTGGAACCCGAGATTGAGCATTTTATCCGCCTCATCGAGCACCAGAGTGGCGATGGACGAGAGCCGCACGGCGTTTTTCCCGAGTAATTCTAACAATCTTCCGGGTGTCGCCACCACGATGTCCGCCTTGCCGATGGCTTGCATCTGGGTGTTGACCGAGACGCCCCCGTAAACCGCCAGGCAGGTCGGCCGCCAGCTGAGTGCCGGGATGAAGGTTTGGAAAACCTGTTGGACTTGATCGGCCAGCTCGCGCGTCGGCACCAGCACCAGCACGGTGGGTTCCCGATAGGCGGAGTGGGCAGCCTGTTCGAGTTGCTGCAAAATCGGCAGCACGTAGCCGGCCGTTTTCCCCGAGCCGGTTTTGGCGATTCCCAACACGTCTTTTTTGCCGATCACCGCCGGGATCGCCTGCTGTTGGATGGGCGTGGGTTCGGCGTAACCTTCCGCCTGCAAGGTCTTCAGGAAAACGGGGGACAGGCCGAGCGAGGAAAAGGACATGGAAGGGAAAGGCTGATCGTTCCTGAAAATCCTGGCGAGCCTGTATTTGGCATCCGC
>JBIPMR010000295.1:0-5186 GCA_044369025.1 Luteolibacter sp. | reverse complement strand
GCCGCAGCGAAGCCCAGACCCAGGACGCTGCGGCGAGACGCCGCAACCACTGCCATGCACTCAGTCCGTCACTTTGAACTTGCCGGGTTGATGTGACACGTCGGGGGAGACGCCAAGGCCGGAAACGAAAACGGCGGTCCTTTTTGGGGACCGCCGTTGAGAATCAGACACGTGGGCGGGACGCCCACGCTCCTTGAGTTATTGAAGCACTTTGAGCTTTTTGATGCCGAAGACGGCGTCATCGCCCAATTCCTCTTCGATGCGGAGAAGTTGGTTGTATTTCGCAACACGGTCGGAGCGGCTCATCGAGCCGGTCTTGATTTGGCCGCAGTTGGTGGCGACGGCGAGATCGGCGATGGTGCTGTCTTCGGTTTCACCGGAGCGGTGGCTGAGGACGGAGGTATAGGCGTTTTCCTTGGCGAGCTCGACGGCGTCGAAGGTCTCGGTGAGCGAACCGATTTGGTTCACCTTGACGAGGATCGAGTTGGCCACGCCGAGCTTGATGCCCTTGCTGAGGAAATCGACGTTGGTGACAAACAGGTCGTCGCCGACGATCTGGGTGGTCTTGCCGAGCTTGTCGGTGAGGATTTTCCAGCCGTCCCAGTCGTTTTCACCGCAACCGTCTTCGATGGAGATGATCGGATAGTTCTTCTGCAGGCCGACGTAGTAGTCGACGAGTTCGGCGGCGCTTTTCACCGACTTGTCGGATTTTTTGAAGACGTAGGCGCCTTGCTTGGAGTCGTAGAACTCGGAGGCGGCGGCGTCGAGGGCGATGGAAATGTCGATGCCAACTTTATAGCCGGCCTTTTCGATGGCTTGGCAGATGACGGCGAGGGCGTCTTCGGCACCTGCGAGCTTCGGAGCGAAGCCACCTTCGTCACCGACGGCGGTGGAGAGGCCGCGGTCGTGAAGGACCGATTTCAACGCGTGGAAAACTTCGGCACCGTAGCGAACGGCTTCGCGGAAGGTCGGCGCGCCGATGGGCACGATCATGAATTCCTGGAAGTCGATCGGCGCATCGGAGTGAGCGCCGCCGTTGATGATGTTCATCATCGGCACGGGAAGCACTTTGGCGTTCGGGCCGCCGAGGTATTTGTAAAGCGGGATGCCGAGTTGCGAGGCCGCGGCCTTGGCGACGGCGAGGGAAACGCCGAGGATGGCGTTGGCTCCGAGGTTCTTTTTAGTCGAGGTGCCGTCGAGGGCCAGCATGGTGGCGTCGATGGAAGCCTGCTCGGTGGCGCAGAAGCCAAGGAGTGCTGGAGCGAGGGTGGCGTTGACATTTTCAACCGCTTTGAGAACGCCCTTGCCGAGGTAGCGGGCCTTGTCGCCGTCGCGGAGTTCGACCGCTTCGTTTTCGCCGGTGGAGGCACCGGATGGGACTGCGGCGCGGCCGATGGCACCGCCTTCAAGGTGGACATCGACTTCGACGGTGGGGTTGCCTCGGGAATCGATCACTTCGCGGCCGCGGATTTCAACAATGGTGGTGTAGTCCATAAGTAGTATTTTTGTTGGTTACGTTGGGTTTTAAAATCAGGGATTGAACGGCTTGATCGAGCGGATCGTGAGGGTCTGCATTTCCTCGGTCACTTCGTCGCGCACTTGCACGGTGTCGGCAGGTTCGCGGCCGACGAGCGCCTTGCCCACTTCGGACAGGTAGGAGACGGTCTTGGTTTCCGGGATGGAATCCCAAGCGCCGAGCACGGTCATGATGATCTCGGTGCCGGCGGCAGCGGTGAGCGTGACGATGGTGCCGATGTTCACCTTGGAGGCGTCCGAGCCTTTGAAATCGCTGCCGCGGGCGCGGGTGATGTCCTTTTCCAGCTCCCCTTGGCGATGCATGAGGTATTTCTGGAGATCCTTGGCGGACTTGTATTCGAAGTTCTCACGCAGGTCGCCGTAGGAGCGGGCGATGGAAATGTCCTTGGTGTTTTGCGGGATGCGGTTGCGAACGAGGTCGTCGAGTTCGGCCTTTTTCTTTTCGAGGCTTTCCCACGAAACGAGCAGCATTTCTTCGGGGCGCTTGGCATTGACGCCGCTGACGAGTTCGGCGGTTTCCGGCCGAACGCGGATGATGCGTGCCATCAGGGATTTTTTCTCAAGCTCGCCGAAGACCGGGCAATCGAGCAGGCGGCGGGCAAAATTCCGCGACTCGTTGATGTCCATGATGCCGACGAGGTCGGTGAGCAAGGATTTGTCGTCACCGAGCAGCGATTGAAGGCGCGAGGTTTTGCGCGGGCCGTCGGAAAGGTGGTCGTTTTCGAGCAAATTGAGCACCGAAGCGCCGACATCCGCACTGAAAACCTCTTGCGACGGTCCTTTGCGCTCGCGGCAAACCCAGATCAAAGCGTCAGGACCCAGCGCGCGCCGGGCGATGGCGGAGCGAAGGTGGCTGACGAGCGCCGGCATTCCGCCGCGTTCGAGAAGGATGCGGGCGATTTCCGTGACACCACGGGCACCGACGCGGTCGAAAACCTGAACGATTTTGCTGACCCAGTCTTCACCGAAGGCATTCGGGAAGGCTTCATACACGGCGCGTTGACGACCGGATGGCAGAGCACCGGCTTCTTCCGCCAGGCGGATCGGATCGGCGGAAAGCAGGAGGTCCGAGAGGCGGACGGCGGTGGGGTCGAGTTCGAGCGCTTTGGAAGTGTCGATGACCTCGTCGCGGGCGGCGACGAGTTGCAGCGCTTGGCCGAGCTGGACGCGGGCAGCTTTTTTCGCACCTTCGTCGATGTCGTTGAGCAGGCGTTTGAGGGATTCCGAATCGTTTTCGAAAGCCCCGATGTCGGCGGCGATCGCTTCGAGCGCACGGATCATGCCTTTGATATCGCGGGCGGCCTCGAAATCCGCGACGAGCGCTTGGGCCGGGCTGCGGTCGCCGACGCGAAGGACGATGGCTTCGGTGCGTTTTTGGGGAACGACGGCAAGGCGGCTTTCACGCAGCGCCTTTTTGGTGACGTCCCACCATTTTTTGAAACCGGCCTCAGGGATGACGGTTCCGGAGAGTTCCTTTTCGAGGGCGTCGCCGGTCATGCTGCCGCCGTGACTTTGGAGGAGGTGGACGACGAGGGCGATCGGATCGCTCTTGGTGAGGGAGCGGAGTTCTTCGATTTGCTCGATTTTTTTGGCGCGGAAATCGTCGGGGCCAATCCACTCGGTTTTTTGGAATGCAAACTGCAGTTCCATGGTTTGACCAGCGGACTTTTCGAAGTCGATGGTGACTTTTTTTGCAGGAAGATCCCAGTCGGTCACCTTGCCGGCGCCGAAGGATTTATGAATACAAAAGTTACCGGGAGCCAATTGAGAAAGGCGCTCGCCGACTGGTTTGGGAATGCGGCCGGCTTCAACCAGCTTCGCCACGTCAGGATGCATGCGGCGGAAGATGCGAAGCCAGGTTGGAAAACGCAAGGCATTCCCATGAGAAATCTACCACGGGCCAAAAATCAGGGTTGCACCACCGCCGGGGGAACCACTCTCGGGCGCGGTTGGCGACCGGGCATGATTCGGCCTTCGAGCGTTTGGTCGAGGCCCCGGCGGAGGGCGAAAATACGCCGGCGCCAGCTCTCGGGGACCTTGTCGAACTTGTCCTCGGAAGTGAAGTCACCTTGGAAGATCAGTTTCTCGTCGGGGTCGTGAATGGTAACCTTGTAAATTTCGCCATCGCGCTGGAGAACCGCGCGGCCGTCATCGGTCGAATAGCTCGCGCTTTTTTCGGCGACGTTGACCACCCGCATCGGGCCGGCGCAGTCACCGGGCAGGATGGCGGACTCCACCATTTCGCTGGGGAACGGCCTTTGCAACAAGGGGGCTTCGCCGAGTTTCAATTTCACTTCGAGCGGTTTGCCACCGCGGAAGCCGGCCAGAGTGATTTCCTCGCCTGGCTTCGAGAGGCGGAGCAAGGTGGCCAACTGCGCTTCGTTGACGAGCATTTGGTCGCCGAGTTTCCACAGCAAATCGAACTCCCGCAGACCGGCGGATTCGGCGGGCCCGCCATCGTCGATGGATTTGACGAGAAATCCGACGCCCGGCGGCAAGGACGGGACGTGCGCGGTGATCGTCTCATCCGGCTTCGCCACGCGCAGCCCAAGCCAAGCGCGGGGCGCGTGGGCGACGGGGTTGGGCGAAGCTGGCAGCGCAAGCTCGGCGGCACCTGCCAGAGGCGGGGCCAAAAGCAGCAGGGCGGCGAAGAGGCGGAGTTTCATGGTCAGAATGCAGTGATGGGCATCAGCAGGATTTCCTCTCGGGGCTCTGAAATTTGGACGACGATGCCGGTTTCCAGGTCGCGCAGGCTGTTTTCCTCGACCACGCTGAGGCGTAGCGCGTGCATGGCGGAACCGTAGGAATCCTCCTGCCAACCTTCGTCGGTCATCGATTCGATCCGATCGGACTCGCCCACAAGGACCAGGCCGCTGGCTTTTTCCGCCACCGGTGCGGACGCGAACGATGACAACGCAGGACCGGCGGGGTATGGGAAAACCGCGAGCAAACCGGCGACGGCGGCCGCAATGCCCGCCGCGATGATCCAGCGGTTGCGCTTTGGCCCTGGGATTTCGGTGGCCTCCCTGGATGCGCTGCCAGCCAATTCATCGAGCATCGCCTCGATGTCGAGTTGGCGGTTGTGGCTCAATGCCGGTGGCATCAAGCGGGCGAGTGCGGCTTCGATGGGGTCAGTTTGCATGGCGGCGGTCCTCCTTCACGCGGCGCAGCTCGTGCGCCAGTTGTTCCAAAGCATAACGGTACCTCGAAGCCGCCGTGTTGGGCGAGATGGCGAGGGTTTCGGAAATCTGGAGAAATGTCAGCCCGCCCCAGAATTTCATCACCACGACTTCGCGCAGCTTCTGACTGAGATTTTGCACGGCTTCGCGAAGCACCACCGCCTCTTCATCCTCTTCCAGCACCGGATCGAGCCAGACGTCTTGGAAATCATTGAGATAAATGATGGATTCCTCGCGCTTGCGGCGGCGGGATTCGCTGCGGTGGTGGTTCAATCCGCAGAACCGGATGGTCGAAAACACCAGTGGCAGGTCGGGAGTGACTCCGCCTTTGTCCGCTTGATGGTGCCACATCCGCAAGATCGCCTCCTGCACCAAATCCTCCGCGTCATGCCGGTTGTTGCTCCAACCGCGGGCGAACAAAAGCAGCCGCGGGCCGTTTTCGGCCAGCCACTGTTTCCAAGATTGTGCGGG
>JBIPMR010000294.1:0-5191 GCA_044369025.1 Luteolibacter sp. | reverse complement strand
CGCGGTGAATCACCTCAACGTGATCTTCTCCACTGCCGAGGGAATGACGCGGGCTCTCGACGAGATCATCTGGGCCGTCAACCCGAGTCATGACACATTGGCGAACTTCATTTCATTTCTCGCCTCCTTCACCCAGAATTACGCCGAAGGCGCCGGTCTCCGCTGCCGCTTCGATGTCTCGGATTCCATCCCGCAGATCTCCATGCCCCAGACGGTCAGGCATCACCTCTATCTGGCCTGCAAGGAGGTTCTCCACAACATCGTCAAACATGCCGAAGCTTCGGAAGTCACCCTCAGCGTCACGGCGGACGATCGTGAATGCATCATCATCATCCGCGACGACGGAAGAGGCTTCACGGATAAACCCGGAGCCGTGGGCGAGGACGGCCTCCTCAACATGACCGACCGCCTCCGCCAAATCCGCGGCTCTTGCTCGCGCCACAGTAATCCAGGCGAGGGAACCACCGTCGAATTCCGAATCCCAATGGACTGGAAAGACGACTGAAACGCATTCTCCATCTGCTAACAAAAATTTCCACCATCATGAAATCATCATCCCGGAATGCCAATCCATCCGCCCTCAAAACCGATGATCCCAAGCCTATGCCAGGCTCTCCCATCCGGGTCGGGATCGTCGAAGATGATCCGGACATTCGCCTGGGTCTTGCTGAGATCCTGGAAGAGGAGGAAGACTTCGAATGTGTCGGCTCCTTCGCCAGCGCGGAGGACGCCTTGACAGGGCTGCCGAAGCTGAAACCGGATGTCGTCCTGATGGATGTGAATCTGCCACGGATGAATGGCATCGAGTGTGTGCGCCGCCTCACCGCCCGGCCGAATCCGCCGCAGATCATCATGCTCACCGTAAGGCAGGATTCCGATATCATCTTCGAGGCCCTCGCCGCAGGTGCCAGTGGCTATCTACTCAAACCCCCGAAGGCCGGCGAGCTCGTCAACGCCCTTCGCGACGCCTCCGCCGGAGGTGCGCCGATGACTTCCTCCATTGCCCGCCGCGTGGTCCAGTCCTTCAAGAATGTCCGTGCCAAGACCTCGGAGACCGACAGCCTGGCACCCCGGGAAATCGAAGTGTTGGAAATGCTCGTCAAGGGCTACGCCTACAAGGAAGTGGCCGCGGAGCTTGATATCAGCTACTCCACGGTCCAGAGCCACATCGAGCGGATCTATCGAAAACTGCACGTCCATTCCCGCGCGCACGCGGTTTCGAAGTATCTCGGCAAGTAGGGACCGGCCGCGAGCGGTTCGGTGTTCCTGAAATCAAATGCTCCGGCGGCGACGCAAAATAGGTGCCAGTCCACCCAGGGCAAGCAGTCCAAGTGGGCCTGGTTCCGGAATCACGGTGATGACCACATTGTCGATCGTGTAATCCAATGCGCCGCTGTTGGTCATGATGGCGAAGGTATCGAAGGTGTCCGTGCTTGTGCCGGTGTAGGTCCGACTTGCCAATCCTGTCGGGCTGATTCCTACCAAAGTTCCTGAAACGGCAAAGGTGAAATCATAGCCGGTGGATGTGCGGGCAATCGCCAGCGAGAAGGAATGAACTGCCGCGTCATTGATCGCGCCAAAATTGAACTCCGTACCCAAATTTACGGCGGGGGCGCTTATCGACATGAAGTTCGAAGCCGCAGTATCGTAATACATATAGGCGCTCTTATTGGTCGGGCCCGTGGAAAGACCAACCCAATAACCGGAATTGTCGACATTGGATGCCAGAGTCGTCGCATTGCCTACCGTATCGTCTGAAGTCAACGATGTCCCATTGGAATTGAACAAGCCCATCCGGAAAGCACGATCCAAATCCGGGATAGTGTCTGTGAACCGCAGATCCAAAGTCGCCGTGATCGATTCGCCGACGGCCAAAGAAGCAGGGGAAAATGTCGTCTGCATGCTCCGGTTGACGGCTCCCCCCGGTGCGACATTCATGCCGCCGCCCGGAAAGGTGGCTGTATTCGTGCCAACATAATACCAGTTGCCGCCGTTGGGTGAACTGGTTCGGTTTCCGTCACTGAAGTCATCAGTCAGTAGCGTGGTGGCAAATACGGATTGCGCGCACAATGCATGCAGGAAAAGGAGTTTTTTTGAAAACGATTTCATGATGGTCTTGGGTTTTGGATTGTTTTGAGGGGCACAGTGACAGAGAAATGCAATCTACGTAGAAATTCTAAATCGTAATAGTCGGCAATTCTGCCGACACGGCGATCATCTTGCTAGAAAAGATTACGGTTTGGAATTCGGCACGATGACCACCGAGGACGTCGTGGCGGGATCGATGTGGATGTGATCACGGTTAGGAAGTTCTCCCTTGCTGTTCGTGTTTCCCTCAAGGCTGACGTGTTCGGAAAAAGCGACGAAGACGCTCCCTTGGAATTTCGTAGGTCCGGGATCCGTGTTGGAGTTTTCAATCCGGTTGTCGCGCACGACCACACCGCTCGCCGACAGAATCCCGATGGCCGCCCACGGAGTATCCTCGATCACGTTTTTTTCGATCAGGATATTCCGCAGGACCGGATAGGCTGCGGGCGCGAAACCCTGCTTCTCGTTGGGGTCGTATCCCGCCGCGACGAATAGGACGGCGGGATCCATCCGTGCCGTATTGCAGGCTTGGAACACATTGTTCCGCACGATGATGTTTTCGGGGAAGGTTCCCATGAACCAGCGCTTCCAACGTGAGACCATCCGCACCACCAACCCGGCGTAGCCGGAACTCGTCACGGTGTTGTTTTCAATGAGTCCATTGGGCAGTGAGACGGTGATGCCATGACACATGCCGTTTTCAAAGGTATTCCCCCGGATGATGTATTGTCCCTTGCCGAAAGCCCGGTTCACCAGAAAGCCGTCCGCCGGCACGGAATCCGGCAAGGGATCCTTGAACTTGATCACACATCGGTTCGAAGCGGCATGACCGGGATGATAGTTTTTCTGCCATTCGAAATCCACGATTTCGGACGACCAGGCAGCGGGTGAGAAATCGGCATTCCGCATTTCCATGCGATCGCCGATCCTGACCACGCCCCCGGCGGCATAGAACTGGAGGTGATCCGCGATCAGGGTGTGCCTGGATTCCGTGGTGATCAATCCGCCTCCCAGATAGTAGTCACTATAGTGCAAGCCATCGTCGTGGTTGAACCGAACCACGTTGTCTTCAAGAATGAAGTGGCCTAACGAGTTATGGATTTCAAACGCGGCGTGGACCGACTTGCTGCGACCGGATCCCGGACGCGGCTCGATGCGGCATCCGCTGATTCTCAGGTATTCGTTCAGATTGGCGTTCACCCCCACATAGGGCGCGCCGTGGATGTTGATCTTGTCTAACACGGTGTGACGGCATCCCTCGACATCGATCGCATTGGCCATGTAATTCGTGCCGAACCGCAGATTCGACTGCTGGCCCACTTTCGCCACGCCGATGGAAGATTTCTTCGCAAGTTTCAGGCGAATCACATTTCCAGTGGTTTTCAAAACCGTATTATCCGGCAAGGCAAAGCCACGCGGTGAGCGGTTGCCGATGGTGAAATCCCATTCACGCCCGCCGATGATGGGTTGGGCGGATGGCATTTCCCGGCCATGGATTTCATAATCAATCTGATTTTCAGCGCGATGGACCGCGATGATCGTGGCGATCGCCGAGAGAGGCTTGTTCTTCCAGTCCCACTCCAGGGTGACATCCGTCATGCGAAATCGCTCACAGTTGCGGATGCTGAGGTATTGCCCGCTGCGGTTGTCCTTGTGGTCGAGAAAAACCAGTTCGGATCCCTGCCCATCGAACGTGAAATCCTTCATGTCATGGAACTCAAGCTGGCTGGCAGCTTCCTTGCGGAGGAAGTAGGTGCCGCGGGGCACCATCACCCCCGCAGCGTTGGTTTCGCGTGCGGTGTTGATGGCATTTTGGATGCCGCGGACATTCGCCTCCGGCGAGTTACCGGGAGCTGCTCCGTAGTCGGCGACCGAGAGCATGGGGCCTTCGCGTTCGTGCGGAAGGTCGACACTGAACGCCACCGGTCCGGAGATCCCGGGCGGGGAGTCTTCCTCAGTTCTGTCAGATTGACCGCAGCCGAGACATGCGGCAACCAGGCACACAACCATCACGTGGAACTTGGACCTAGCCAGCTTCTTCATCGTCCGGGAGATCATTGTGGATTGTCGGAAAGATCCAGCCGCCCGACATGCAAATCGTAGAAGAGCGCGTTTCGGAAATTGCCATGAACCGGCGTTTGCGGGAGAGCGGAGTCATAGCTGATCGATCCGCGGTCCGCATCCTTCAGCATCCAGGTGCTTGAGTCCGCAAATGTCCTGCCGCCGGTTTTCGAGGTCACATCGGTTAGCAGTCCGATGTTTCCTGGCGGTTTCGTGTTTGATCCGGATGCGTATCCCCACGGCAGGGCCGTGGCCTGCGAGGGACTCTGATAGACGCCGTTTACATAGACAAATTGGTTGAGCATGTAACTTGCCGAGGTTTCGGATTTCACCTCCTTGCTCCAGGCTGGACAGGCAAACGGACTCTTTTCGCCCCGGGTCCAATCGGCGCGGGTTTCCAGATAGGGCGCGAGGTAAACGACCAGTTTCCCACCGGCCCACCGGATGTCTGCGGCCTGGCTTTTGGAATAGAGCGGGGACTGTTGGGAGAAAAGCGGGCCAGGCAGGATGCCTCCGTGATCGCTTGCGTAAAGCGTGACTCCCACCCCGATCTCCTTGAGATTGGAAACGCACTGGATCGCTCCGGCCTTGCGAACGAAATGCCGGGTCAACGGGAACAACAAACCGGCGAGAACCGCGATGATCCCGATGACAACGAGCAATTCCGTGAGGGTGAATCCGTCCCGCCATGTCAGGGGTTTGGTGCGGGTAGGGCGATGGTCCCTCTTCCGGGAGTGGGAAGCGCGAACGGCAAAGGGTTTCATGGTTTGTAATTAGTGATTGGAATCGTCGGTTCGTCGGCGGGACTTACCGCCATCGACGGCGACCAGTTTCACCACGGCGCTGTCAAACTGGCGCTTGAAGACCAGTGGAACGCCCCGCTCCATCCATTCGCTTCCCTTCCGGGCTTGGCCTTCGCTTAGCCGCGGCTCGGAATCTTCGCTTGGCAGGTTGAGCTCGGTGGCGACGTAGGTTCGATCCGGGTCGATGCCTGCCAGCGGGCTGGCGACCGTAAGAGGGGAGGTGATTCCGCCGGTCTGAT
>JBIPMR010000293.1:0-5199 GCA_044369025.1 Luteolibacter sp. | reverse complement strand
TACCTTGATGCGCCAGAAACGCAGCGCGTCGGGATCCGGTGGGGCGGCTGGAGGAGCGTTGCGGGAGCGGACCACGGACGTTGCGACCTCCGTGTTCATTGCAGGTAGGCTCGCTTCCAGCGTGGCCAACATGGCGGTATCGGCAGGGCCGAGCACAGGATTTTCCAACGGCGGAGCGGTGGCCAAAGCCGGATGCCAGACGAAAAAATCATAGTCACCGAAACGGTTGGCATAGAGTGGAATGCTGGACCAACCGGCGTCCAAGGCTCCATCAATTTTCACCACGACCGAGCTGCCATTGTCCAAGGAGGGCCAGGCCACCACCGTGCCACCTGCCATTCCCGTGGCGGGCTGCATTCGGATGCTAACGCATTTTGTGGGAGCGGAAGGCGACGGTGATGGAGAAGCACCCGGCTCCGGTGGCGGGGCGGGGGTGAATTCCCGCATGGTCACCACATATTCGTGGCCGAGCCCGTAAATTTCATCTGTAGCAGTCCAGTGCAGCATGTCATTGGACACCTCAACCTGATAGCCCACACCGGCGGAGGTCTGGAAAACGTAGCATTGAAGAACGGAGGCATTCGTGGCGGGAATGTTCTCGAACCGTGCTTCCGGGCGAAAATCGCGGGCGAAGGCGGGGAAATCTAAACCCTGAGAATAAGCGGGCGAGGCTGTGGCCACAGCGGTGAGGAAAATGAGAGGGATTGGTTTCATGGGGAAGGCTGGATTGCAGAATGTCATTCCTGCTGGACGGGGAGTTAGAAAGCGGGCAATCGTCAGCTGCAGCGGTCTTTAGCCTCTCCCGGAGAAGGAGCCTAGACATACACGGCCGCCTCCACGGCCTTTGGGTCAGTTTGGCTGCATCGTTTGCGACCGATGCCAGCCGCTATTGCTCGGGCTGTCTAAATTCCCATCCGACTGAGCGCACGATTCAAGAAAGCCTTATTTGCCGGTGCGTGGCAAGGGGGAATCCGGATGATTTCATCTTGCCGATTCCCAGCAACTTTTTGCTTTTCATTGATATACCGCCGCGCCAGACCGTTGTCCGGGCGCCTCGCCCTGATCTGACAGAATGGAGGCGAGACGCCTCCGCAACGGTCTGGCGCGAGACGCGCCAGCCACTTTCCCGCCCGAGCACTTTCACAAATTCTCCCGCGCAACAGTATAACAGCTAGATGATCGTGCGGGAGATTCAGGAAAAATCCTTCCTATCAGGAAAACACACTCACGCGAAGATGGTGGTGATGGGCTTGCCTTTGTCGGCGATTTTGAAGGGGCGCTTGGTGGGCGACATGAGGACGAGATCGTAGGGCAGGCCGAGGGCGTGGGCGATGGTGGCGTTGAAGTCCTGGACGGAAACGATGCCGTCCTTGACCTTGTTGCCTGAAGCATCGGTCGTACCGTGATTGATGCCGCCCTTGATGCCGCCGCCGGCGAGGACGCAGGAGAAGGCGCCGGGGTGGTGATCGCGGCCGTCCTGATGCTCGGCCTTGATTTCCGGGGTGCGGCCGAACTCGGTGGCGACGACGACGAGCGTGTCCTGGAGTTTTCCGCACTTTTCGAGGTCGGTGATGAGGGCGGCGTAGGCCTGGTCGAACTCGCGGCAGCGGCCTGCGACGCCGGTGAAATTGTCGTAGTGGGTGTCCCAGCCGCCGAGCTGCACTTCGACGAAGCGCACGTCATTTTCCACCAGGCGGCGGGCGAGCAGGCAGCCTTGGGCAAAGCGGCCGGAGCCGTAGAGCTCGCGGGTGGCGGCGGGTTCCTCGCGGAGATCGAAGGCTTTGAGGTCCTTGGAATTCATGAGGGTTATGGCCTCGCGATAGAGTTCCTCGTAGGCTTGGACGTCGGCATTGGGAAAACGCCCATGAAACTGGCGGTTGAGCTTGTCGGCGAGGGTGAGGCGGCGGTCGAAATCCTCGGCCGAGACGGCGGCGGAGCGGTGGGAGTCGAGCAAGCCGTCGTCGGGGCTGCCGATCGGGGCGGCGGCGAATTTGGCACCGAGGAAGCCGCCGCCGGTGTGATCGGGCGAGCTGTTCACCGCGACAAAGCCGGGCAGCTCGGGATGGATGCGCCCGCCGAGGCGCACGACCCAGGAGCCGAGCGACGGGTGTTTGATGGTGCCGCGCATGTCATAACTGGTGTGCATCATATAGGCTCCCTGCTCGTGGGCGCCTTGGGTGGAGTTCATCGAATTGATGACGCAGAGTTTGTCGGCCACTCCGGCGGTGTTCTTGAGGTAATGGCCTAACATGAGGCCATCGACCTTGGTGTTGATGGCTTCGGTCTTGCCCATGACGTCCTTTTTCTTCGGCTTGGGATCGAAGGTATCGACGTGGCTCATGCCGCCGGCCATGAACAGATAGATCACATGTTTGGCTTTGCTGCCTTTGGCGACTTCCGCGGGCGCGGCGCTGGCGAGCGTGCCGCCGAGCATCGGGAAGAGATGGACGCCGAGGTAGGCGCGGGCAGCGTTGGAGACGAATTGTCTGCGGGTCAGTTCGTCGGCTTTTAGGAAGGAGTTCATGGGTTTGCGGGGCGATTATTGGAGGAACAGGAATTCGGAGGACATGACGAGGGCGGAGACGATGTTGCGATATCCTTCCTCTCCCTGGTTTTTGACTTCGTCGAGCATCCAGGACATTTCCTCATCGGTCGGCGGGCGGGTGAGGATGGCAATGTAGAGGCGGCGGATTTTCTCCTTGTCCGAACTCGCGCCTTCGAGACTCTGATAGAGGTGGGCGGCGGGTTTGTTGACGAGTTCGCGCTGCACGAAGCCGTTCATCAGGGAGAGCACCTGGCCTACGTTCGGCTCGCGGCTGGAGGCGTCCACCACTTCGCGGTCCGAGGAGCCGAAGAGATAGAGGAAGTGATCGCGGGGTGCGGGAGATGGCAATTCCGATGCGCGGACCTTGGCATCCTTGTTGTAGGAGCGCACGGCACCCATCATCATTGAGTCGCTGGCACCGTCGTTGCGGCTGGCTCCTTTGACGTCTGCCAGAAGTTTGTTGAAGTAGCCGCGGAGTTCGGTTTCCGATTCGAGGGCGAGAACTTCTTTGGAGAGCTGGGTCATGGTTTTTTTACCGACGAGCACCGGGGTGTTTCCAAGATAGATCCGGTCATCAAGGGTGCGCCGAGGCTGTTTGTCGGGATCGCCGGCGGAGAGGGTGATGAGCGAATCCCAAATTTGTTCGGAGGAGAGGCGCTCGATTTTGCGGCCGTGGAAGTCGTCACCGGCTTCGAGGGTCGAGGGATTCGGGTTGGTGGCGAATTGGAAGGTGCGGGTCATCAGCAGCACGTTTTGAAAGGCGCGGAGATCGTAGTTCAAGTCGATCATGAGCTTGGTGAGAGAGGCGACGAGCGCGGGGTGATGGGTTTTTTCGGTGGGGACGAAAATATCGACCGGCTCGTAGATGCCCTTGCCCATGACGCGTTTCCACATGCGGTTGGCGATGATGGTGGCGAACTGGTTGTTGGTTTTGGTGACCAACCAGTCGGCGAGTTTTTCCCGACCACCGCTTTCGGCACGCTTTTCCGACATGCGGACGGTGCGGCCGAACGGGGTGCGCGCGCCGACGAGGGCACCGGGAGTGGCGTCGCGGTATTGATAGTCCATGGGCAATTCGATTTGCCCGGCACCGGAGCCCGCGAGGGACATTTCGTAAACGCGGTCCCACAGGACTTGGGCGAGGCGGTATTCCTCGCGCTTGGCTTTCTGATCATCCCGGTATTCCAGCCAGAGCGGGCGCATGTATTTTTGGTTCACCGTGGTCTGGCCGTGGGTGAAGGCGGCGAGTTCGTAGAAATCGTGGCGCTCGGTGGTCCCGAAAGGATCGTCGTGACATTGGGCACACTCCATGCGTGCGCCGAGGAAGACGCGCATGGTGTTGGAGAGATTGTCGAGCGGCATGCCGCGATCGCGGGTGTAGTAGCCGACGGCGGCGGTCTTCGGGTCCCAGCCATCGCCGGACGAGGCGATGAGGCGGTTGGTGAACTGATCCCAAGGCAGGTTGTCGGAAATCGCATTACGGACCCAGTTGCGATAGGGTTCGTTGTTTCCGGTGCTGCCGACCCGGCCGTCGGTGATGCGCAGCAGATCGAAAGCCCAGTTCGTCATGTGGCTGGAGAATCCGGGGGATTTCAGCAGATAAGCGGCCAATGCCTCACGCTTCGAAGGATCCTCGATTTCCAGAAATGCGAGGGATTCCTCCGCGGTCGGGATGCGGCCGACGGTGACGAGGAAGGCACGCCGGAGAAAGGTGGCGTCATCGGTCACTTCGGGCACGGACAGCTTACGATTCCGATAGAACGAGGCGATGTGCTGGTCGATCTCCAGCGCGGCTTTTTTCAGGATGGCCGGGTCCGGAGATGGATTCGCGGGTTTGGAATCCTGGGCGACGAGGCTACCGAGTGAGGCCGCCATCATGGCAAGCGTGAGGGTGAGAGGAATTTTCATGGGTTTTGGATACCCGCCGAAATTATCAGGGGGAAGGTTGAAGTCAATTGACCGTTTTATTTGGGGTGGCGAGGATTGCGCGGAGGATTGGCTGGTCGGCGCCGGCCCAAGGAAGGCTGTCGAAATTTGCCGGCAGGCACCAAAGAAGCCGCTCGTGCTCCATGGCGCGAAGTGTTCCTCCGGTGATTCTGCAATGGAACGGCAACAGCCGGATGGTTTTTTCAGCATAATGCCAAACGACCGGTGCCAACGGCAGGCCGACTTCGACCTCGACGGCCAGTTCCTCCAGCAGTTCGCGCCTCAGGGCAGCCACCGGGGTTTCACCGACCTCCACCTTGCCGCCCGGAAATTCCCAGAGTCCGCCCAGGTGTTTCCCATCAGGACGAAGACAAGCCAGAAAGCCGCCTTCCGGGTTTTGAATCACCCCACAAACCACATCGATCATTTGCAGTAAGGCTGAAGGTGGAGGTTGGCGGGGTCAATCCGTATGGACGAAGGTGGACCGGACATGAAAAAACCGCCGGAGGACATCCGGCGGTTTCCAGGGTGATTTTTCAGATGAAATTAAGCGAGGGTGCCTTCTTCTTTGTCGCAATCGCCGTCTTTGTCTTTGCACTTGCCAGCGAGCGTGCCTTCTTCTTTGTCGCAATCGCCGTCTTTGTCTTTGCACTTACCGGCGAGCGTGCCTTCTTCTTCCTTGTCGCAATCGCCGTCTTTGTCTTTGCACTTGCCGGCGAGCGTGCCCT
>JBIPMR010000013.1:0-16355 GCA_044369025.1 Luteolibacter sp. | reverse complement strand
GGAAAACAGCAACGCGAAACTCAGCATCAGATGGCCGCGCGGTTTTTTTCGAGTGAAATGGATGATAAGGGTTTTCATCGGATGAATGGACGGCATCAAACTTGCGGGCTGTTGCAAATCACAAAGGCGCAAAAATCTCACCGGAAGAGAATGAACCGGCGGTTTGCAGACGTTCCATGGTTTCCACGCCGCACGCGCCCACCTGCTCATGAAATTCCTAACCACCACCCTGCTCCTGGTCTGCATTTCCGGCCCCGCCGGCATCCAGGCCGCACCGAAACCCGCCGCCGACCCTCTGCTCAGCCTCGACAACGGCGCCGTCAAAATCGGCATCGACCGCTCCAAAGGCGCGGCCATCACCTGGCTTTCGTGGGCGGGCTATCCGAAAAATGCGGTGAACATCGCCGACCCCGGCCGGCTCATCCAACAGTCCTACTACGCCGGCCAGGCGCTGGACCGCAAGGCGGACGGCCAGCATGCCGCGTGGAGCCCGTGGACCTGGAATCCGATCCAAGGCGGCGGCGTTGGTTCATGGGCGCGCGTCACCGTGATGGAACGCCGCGCTGACATCTTGTTCGGAGAAACCGTGCCGAAACTTTGGGACATGCCCGATGAGGAGGCCGCCGCGCTGATGCGCCAGTGGACCGGCTTCGAACCGGACATGCCGGACGTGGTGGTGGTGAAATCCGAGGTGATCTGCCAACGCGAACCCAAGGACCGCTGGGGACCCGCCGTGCCGCGCCACCAGGAAGTCCCCGCCTGTTATTTCACCCGCAATTTCAGCGACGCCAGGAGCTACCTCGGCAACGGCAAATGGCGCGCGGATTCCCAGGCACCGGGGCCACCGTGGGGCAAGGCAACCCCGCCGCTCAAGGCGATGGCGTTTTTCAACACCGCGGGCCAGGGCATCGCCATTTTCAGCCCCAGCTCCACCATCCACTGGAATTTCGGCCCGCACGGTGGCGGCGCATCCGACGATCCCGCCGCCGGCCCGTGCATGCACGTCGCCCCGCTCGACCTGGTGAGTCTCGCCCCGAAATCCACCTATTCATTCCGCTACTGGATGGTGGTCGGCGACGAAAAGCAGATCGTCTCCCGGCTTGATGCGTTGATCGCGAAATATTCCGCCGAGCGTGCGCAGCTGAGCGATCCCAAATAGCGCCACCGCGGGCTTCCGGCTTTACATCAGACGGGCGCACGCGATACCCTCCGGATCGCGTGAAAATCCAACACCTCGGAATTGCCGAGGCCTACGCCAGTCTGAATGGCGGACCCTCGGGGTTGGAAGATGCCGAAGCGAAACGGCGGCTCGCGGAATTTGGCAGGAATGAGGTTGAGACCGTCAGCCGTGAGCCGTTGCTCCTGACCTTCTCCAGGGAATTCGGCCACTTTTTCGCCATCATCCTGTGGATCGCCGCGGCGCTCGCGTTTTTCGCCGAGTGGAGCGAGCCCGGCGAAGGGATGGCCACTCTCGGCGGCGCGATCATCGGCGTGATCCTCATCAACGGCGTGTTTTCCTTCTGGCAGGCGTATCGGGCAGAGCGGGCGCTGGCGGTTTTGCAAAAGCTGCTCCCCCACACCACCCGGGTTTTGCGCTCCGGCAGCGTCCGGACCTTGCCTGCGGCGGAGTTGGTGCCGGGCGATTTGATCCTGATCGAATCGGGCGACGTGCTGCCCGCCGATTGCCGGTTGGTGGAAGCCTTCGGGGTGAGAGTCAATAATGCCACGATCACCGGCGAGTCGCTGCCGTCCGCGCGCGATGCCGCGCCGAGCAGCGAGGAGGAAACCACCCGCAGCGGAAACATCCTGTTAGCCGGGACCTCGCTGGTCTCCGGCGAGGCGAAGGCGCTGGTGTTCGCCACCGGCACCCACTCGGCCTTCGGCCAAATCGCCCACCTCAGCCTGACCACCGCCGAGACGGTTTCGCCGCTCCAGACGGAAATCCTGCGGGTCAGCCGCATCGTCGCCGGTCTCGCGCTCGCGCTGGGGGTGAGTTTCTTTTTCATCGGCCGGGCGATCGGCCTGTCATTCTGGGAGAACTTCATTTTCGCCATCGGCATCATCGTCGCCAACGTTCCCGAAGGCCTGCTGCCCACCGTGACGCTGTCGCTCGCGATGGCCTCGCAGCGGATGGCCAAGCGCAACGCGCTCATCCGCCATTTGCCCGCCGTCGAGGCGCTCGGCTGCACCACGGTGATCTGCACCGACAAGACCGGCACCCTCACCCAAAACCGCATGTCCGCCAAGCGGCTCTTCATCCACGGGCGCAGCTCCGACGTGCTGACGGCTACCCTAACATCATGGGGTGGGTCCCAGCCGCGGTTTTTCCAAGTGGCCGGACTTTGCCATGATTTGAAAAAATCGGATCTCGGCTGGTTGGGCGATCCGATGGAAATCGCGCTGGTCGAACTCGCGGAAAAAGCCGCCGGCCCGCCGCCCGACTGGCCAAGGCTCGACGAGATCCCTTTCGATTCGCGGAAGCGCAGGCTCTCCACCGTGCATGCCACGGCGGACGGACCGCTGTTGTTGTGCAAAGGTGCGCCGGAAGTCGTGCTCGCCCGTTGCACGCGGGTGGCCGGGGAAACCGGAACCATCGATCGATCACCCGGCCTCGCCGCCACCTGTCAGGCCGCCGCCGATGCGATGGGCAAGGATGGACTGCGCGTGCTCGCCCTCGCCTGGCGCACCCTGCCTGTGGATTTCAAACTCGAGGACGCCGATGTGGAAATGACGCTGGCCGGGCTCGTCGGGCTGGAGGATCCGCCGCGCCCGGAAGTCGCCGGGGCGCTGCAACAATGCCGCGACGCGGGCATCAAGGTGATCATGGTCACCGGCGATCACCCGCAAACCGCCGAAGCGATCGCCCGGGAAATCGGCCTGCTGCGCTCGCCCGATCCGGTGGTGATCACCGGCGAACAACTCACCCACTGGTCCGCCATCCAGCTGCAACTCGCGCTCGACGCGCCGGAAATTCTGTTTGCCCGGGTGCAGGCGGAACAAAAGATGCGCATCGTCTCGGCGCTCAAAAAGAAGAACGAGATCGTGGCGGTCACCGGCGATGGCGTGAACGACGCGCCGGCGCTGCGCATGGCGCACGTCGGCATCGCGATGGGCCTGAACGGCACCGACGTGGCGCGCGAGTCGGCCGATGTGATTCTGTTGGATGACAATTTCGCCAGCATCGTCGCCGCCATCGAGGAGGGCCGCGCGGTGTTCGTGAACATCCGGAATTTCCTGACCTACATCCTCACCTCCAACATTCCGGAAATCATCCCCTACCTCGCCTTCGTGATTTTCCGCATCCCGCTGCCGCTCACCATCATCCAGATCCTCGCCGTCGATCTCGGCACCGACATGTTGCCCGCGCTGGGCCTGGGCGCGGAAAAACCGGGCGCGGAGATCATGAAACAGCCGCCCCGCCCGCGCCGCGAGCGCTTGTTGGGCGGCGCGCTGCTGGCGCGCGCCTATCTGTTTCTCGGGCCGATGCAGGCCGCCGCGGCGATGGCGGCCTACGCGTTTGTCCTGCATCAGGGCGGCTGGCGATACGGCGATTCCCTAGCAGCGAATGATCCGCTCTATCTGCAAGCGACCACCGCCTGCCTGGGCGCCATCGTGGTGATGCAGGTGGCGAATGCCTTTCTCTGCCGCAGCGCGCACCAGTCGGTTTTCAAGCGCGGAATCTTCGGCAACAAGCTTTTGTTAGCCGGCACCGCCACGGAGATCGGGATCATCCTGCTGATCGTTTACACGCCGGCGGGCAATGCCGTGTTCGGCACCAGCGCGCTGCCGCTTGCCGTGTGGATTTTCATCATCCCCTTCGCCTGCGCGATGATCGCGATGGAGGAATTCCGCAAATGGATCCGCCGCACCAGAAGCATTTCCTGAGCTGAAGCAGATGGGCGGCGATGTTGATGGAGAGCGAGCGATAAGATCCGAGAAGACTGGCTCCTCGTCAGAGGCGAATGTCGGTTAATTGGGACTGCGTTCATGGTGAGTCTATTGGCGATCCCATTCATTGTTGGAAATTCTGACTAGACAGGTCAGAATACGGGTGGCACGGTCCATTCATGCAGGGACGTGTGTGGCAATTGCAGGAAGCGAAAAGCCGTTTCAGCGAACTCGTGGAAACGGTGATCGCCAAGGGCGCGCAGACGATAACCAAACATGGAAAGCCGGCCGTGGTGGTCATTTCCGCAGAAGAGTATCAGCGGAGCCTGGCACCCGGAAAATCATTGGCCGCCGCTTTGCGGGCATGTCCGGAGGATCTCGCCCCGCTGCTTGGCAAGCGCCCCAAGCAAATCGCGCGGAAAGTGAGTTTTGAATGATGGTGTATGAAATACCTGCTGGATACCCATGTGGTTTGTGAAGCCACCGGCAAGCATCCCGAAGCAACCGTATTGTCTTGGATCGAGGCTCATGCCCACGAATGTTTCCTCTCCAGTGTGTCGTTGGGCGAAATATGGAAGGGGCTGCACCGCTTGCCAGAAGGCAAGCGGAAACGGGGGCTTGTTCAGTGGGCGGAGGGGTTGGAAAATGCCTTCAGCGATCAAATTCTCGGACTTGACACGACAATCCTGAAGTTCTGGGGCAAGCTTTACGCCAAAAACGAGGCCATAGGGTTCAACATGGACGTCATGGACAGTCTCATGGCTGCGACCGCGCTGGTACACCGACTCACCGTGGTCACACGCAACACCGCCGATTTTCCTGCAGACGTCAGGACTCTCAATCCATGGAGAGAATGAACTCCTGAACGGGGTCCTTGCCAGCCGCTACGAATCGCCTTCATCGCTTTCTCTCCGATTTTGCCGCCCTCACTCGCCGCCCGCGTCTGCCGCGTCGTGGATCGGACCGCTTGTGCGATTGGCTCATCGCTGGACTCAAAGTTGACTTACATGCATCTCCTACATTCCGCAATTCACCATCACACCGCGCCTGCTTTCCTTGGCCGGGGTGATTGCGGCCATGGCAACCTGTCACCGGCAGAGCGATGGGATGCCATGGCTCTTTCCCAACAGCGAACCATCAATCTCCTGAATCCGCTGCTCGAAGCAGGTCTGGTCGAAAGAACCGGCAACCGCAAAACAGAACGCCATGCTTTGAAAAAGCCGTGACCCTGCCAGGCGATGGTGGTGGAACAAATCCACCCGCCCGCACCCACTCAAGCGGCGAGTCCAATTCAGACTCCCGGGACCACACGCCGCGGCCGATTTTCCAGTCCATTTAAATCCAAGGACCCCGTCCACGAGTGCGCGAGGGCACCAGGTCGGTGAGTAGCCTTGTGGTTGCCGCAAGCCAGGATGCCACGCACGAGTCCGAATTGAAAACAAGCTGATGGAAATGTTGAATGGCTAAAATGATATTACCTAAATGTGAATCCGATTACTCTGACCCCATCGACTCTGACCCCATCGACTGCGCTCTGCCACCGCAGTCCATGCATGGGCGGCCCTTTGGACTGCGGGGGGAAGCGGAGCGCCACACCGCTTTGGATGATTAAGCAGCATCGGCTCCTTGGGCTTCGGGAAGAATCCAAAGCGGTGTCGCCGTTGCACTCTGCCACCGCACTCCATGCATTCACGCCCCATGGACTGCGGGGGGAAGCGAGGCGCCACACCGCTTTGGATGTTTCCTCGGCAAGGTCTTCGCACCATGAACGGGGTCTGTGAATGGTATCAGTCCTTGGAATTAAATATTTTCTCATGCTTCTTGAGGATCTTTGGATCTTTCCCAGCCCGGCTCACAAGCTGGCTGAAGGCGGCTGGATGCCCGATGCAAAAGCCATGCCGCCAGCCATTCGTGGGTCATCAAGGTGTGGGCTTTCACCAGCGCTCGGAAGTTAGTAGGGAGCTTGTCCTTGAGAGGCGAAGCCCGCGGCGACGCCAGCAAGAGGATCGCCGCTCCAGTGGGAAAAACGCCGGACGATGGACAGATCCGCCGTCCGGTGGTAAGCCATCCTCCATGATCTCCTTCCGAGTGCTGCTGTGCTTGATTCTTTGCTGGCCCGGCGTGCTGGCGGCAACGGAGCCGGAATCGGCGGAGTATTTGCCGGGGATCGCGCTGACTCAGGGGATCACGGAGATCACCGGGGTGGCGATTTCACCGCTGCTGGGGGTGAGTTCGGTGGGTGCCTGGCGGTATTGGCAGACGCCGGCGGCGTGGCGGGCGGCACTGCCGTGGTATGCGCAACCGTGGGCGTGGGGGACGGGATTCGGGTTGCTGGGGTTGTGTTTTTTCAAGGATTCGCTGGGGACGACGCTGCCGGGTTTGCTCAAGAAGCCCTTCGACATGGTGGAGCTGTTCGAAAACAAGGCGAGCGCGCTGGTGGCGAGCGGGGCTTTCGTGCCGCTGGTGGCGGCGGAAATGGTCAAGCACCAGCAGGCGGAGCGGGTCGCGGTGCCGACGGCGTCGCTCACGGGGCCGGGTTTTGCGATGATCGATGCGACGTGGTTGATGGTCCCGGCCGCGGTGGTGGCTTTCCTGCTGGTATGGGTGTGCAGCCACGCGATCAACGTCCTGATCATCCTGTCGCCTTTTTCGACGGTCGACGCCTTGTTGAAAATCCTGCGAACCGCGCTGCTGGCCTCGGTGGGGATTTTGTATTTTATCGCGCCGTGGCTGGCGGCGGCGTTTTGCGTGGTGATCATCGCGGTGGCGGCGTGGCTGGCTCCGGCGGCGTTGCGGTTGGCGATTTTCGGGGCCCGCTACGCCTTGGACATTTTGCTGCCGGGGCGCGGTCGCAGGCGGGCGACTCCCGAGCAGCCGCACGCATTCACGATGGGACGGGTGGCCGGTTTGCCCGCCCGGACCGGCGGACGGATGGTGGTGATGGAGGACGGCTCGGCGGTTTTCCGCTACCGCCGGTGGTGGGTGCTCGATGAGCGCAATGTGCCGCTGCCAGAGGGAACGCTGCATTTGGAGCGGGGGGTGTTTTCGCCCTCGCTGGTGCACCGGGCCGACCGCGAGGAGTGCAAGCTGCTGCTTTTCCTGCCGCGCTACCGGGGGCATGAGGAGAAGATGGTCGGGCATTTAAAACTTCACGGAGTGCGCGATCACGCGATGGTCCGCGGTTTCGCCGCGGTGAAGGGATGGGTGAAGTCGATGCTGCGCGGGAGAAGCGCGCGGGTGGAAAACGCTTAAACCGAAGGCGGCACTCGGGGCGCGGGCCCGCAGGGGCCGGACTCGGGATACAATGATGACTTACCCGAGAAAGGAGGAAGTGAACCACGGATTGCAGATAATACACGGATTATTAGAGAGTTGCATGACTGGAGCTTCGAACACGCTGGGTGAGGCGGAATTCAACGCCAAGGCATTCTTCATCCGTGTATTCCGTGCCATCCGTGGTTTCAATTTCTGAATTTAGGATTCCCTGCGTTGAAGCAG
Organism: Luteolibacter sp.; assembly: GCA_044369025.1. Taxonomy (GTDB): domain Bacteria; phylum Verrucomicrobiota; class Verrucomicrobiia; order Verrucomicrobiales; family Akkermansiaceae; genus Luteolibacter. The sequence continues at coordinate 8,969 of JBIPMR010000013.1, read as the reverse complement.
TTGGGCGGCGATGCTGATGGCGATTTCCGCTGGATCGTTGCTGCCGAGCGGGAGGCCGAGCGGGCAGATGATTTGATCGAGCAAGTGCGCGGGGACGCCGTCTTCTTTCAATTCCCGCATCAAAACGGCGCGCTTCGAGGCGCTGCCGATGACGCCGAGGAAGGCAATGTTAGGGAAACCCGTGAGCACTTCGCGCAGCACCGGGCGGTCGCTGGAATGGCCGCGGGTGATGGCGAGCACGAACGATTCGCGGGTCACTTGCGCGACACCGGCTTCGAAGGAGGGAAGCCGATGGGGGGTTAGATTGGGGGACGACGGCAGCTTTTCCAGCCAGTCGGCGCGGGTGTCGATGACATCGATGCGACAGGCGAGGCGGACGAGCACGGGAACCAGCGCTTGGGAAACATGCCCGGCCCCGAAGATGACGATGTGCCATGGCGGCGCGGCGGTGATTTTTTCAAAGAGAAACCCCATCTCGCCGCCGCAGGTCATGCCGATGTCGCGCTGGAGATTCCAGGTGACGGACTCGCAGCTTTCCGGTCCGGCGAGCATGGCGGCGGCGCGGGCGATGGCGGCGGCCTCGACCTTGCCGCCGCCAAGGTTTCCGGCGCGCAGGCCGTCGGCGGTGACGATGGCTTTGCCGCCGAGCTGCCCGGGCACGCTGCCGCGCACGGCGGTGATGGTGATGACCACGGCGGCCACGCCGTCACGCCGGAGCGCGCTGATTTGTTCCCAGATGTCCATCGGTGTTGAAATTCGGTCGGGGTGGCGTCTTAATCCGCAGTGATGATCCCGATCCCGGAGCTGAACGCCATTTCTAACGAAAATTTCATCGCGGTTCTCGGCGGGGTTTACGAGCACTCGCCGTGGGTGGCGGAGCGGATCATCGAGCAGCGGCCATTCCCGGATGCGGAAAATCTCGCGCGGGCGATGCGCGCGGCGGCGGATGCGGCGACGGCTGCCGAAAAACTCGCGTTGATCGGCGCCCACCCGGATCTGGCGGGCAAACTGGCGCGGGCGGGCGGCCTGACCGAAGAATCGACGCGCGAGCAGGCCGGGCTGGGGTTGGACCGCCTGAGCGACGCGGAATACCGGCAATTTTCCGAGAATAACAGGCGCTATCAGGAGCGCTTCGGGTTTCCGTTCATCATTTGCGCGCGGCAAACCACCAAGCAGGGCGTGCTGGATGCGTTCGGGAAACGGCTGGAAAATTCCCGCGAACAGGAGATTTCTGAAGCGCTGCGGCAGATTCATCAAATCGCCCGGCTGAGGTTGGGGGATCTGGTGGAGGGCTGAACCGCGAACAGGGCGGCCTCTATTCCGCTTGCCGGGGGACGGCGGGTTCGTTACGGGGTGCTTCGCCAGTCGGCAACCCGCCGCTAGGAAATTCCACTCCGAGAACGATTTTTATGCCAATCACACGCGCCCTTCTCTCCGTTTCCGACAAAACCGGCCTCGCCGCGTTTGCCAAGGAGCTCCACGACCTCGGGGTCGAGCTGCTTTCCACCGGCGGCACCGCCAAGGCCTTGCGCGACGCCGGGTTGCCGGTGATCGATGTTTCCGAGTTCACCGGCGCGCCGGAACTTTTCGACGGCCGGCTCAAGACGCTGCACCCGAAAGTCCACGGCGGCCTGCTGCACCGCCGCGATGACAAGGAACACGTCGCCCAGGCGAAGGCCAACGACATTCCGGCGATCGACCTGGTGGTGGTGAATCTCTATCCGTTCGAAGCCACCGTCGCCCGACCGGAAGTCACCTTGGAAGAGGCCATCGAACAAATCGACATCGGCGGCCCGTCGATGTTGCGCAGCGCCGCGAAGAACCATGCGAGCGTGACGGTCATCGTCGATCCCGAGGACTACCCGCGCGTGATCGATGAAATGAAGGAGCACCACGGCAACACCACCAAAGGTTTCCGCGAGCAGCTTGCGGTGAAGGTTTTCCTGCGCACCTCGCAGTATGATGCGGCGATCACCAATTACCTCGGCCAATGCCGCACCGGCACCGGCTGCAATTTCACCCTCAGCCTGCCGCTCGAACAGGAACTCCGCTACGGCGACAATCCGCACCAGAAGTGCTCGCTCTACGGCAATTTCAAGAAATTCTTCGTCCAGGTCCAAGGCAAGGAACTCAGCTACACCAACATCCTCGACATCGAGGCCGCGGCCGACCTGATCCTGGATTTCGTCCGCCCGACCGTCGCGATCCTCAAGCACACCAACCCCTGCGGCGTCGGCCAGGACGACGAGGACCTGCGGGTGGCGTGGCAGAAGGCGTTTGAAACCGACCGCCAGGCACCGTTCGGCGGCGTGATCGTTTGCAACCGCCCGCTCACGCTGGAACTCGCCCGGGTGATTTCGGAAATTTTCACCGACGTGATCATCGCCCCCGAGTTCGAGTCCGACGCCCGCGCGCTGCTGCAGAAGAAGAAAAACCTGCGTCTGATGAAAATGAACGACGCCTACATCAACGAGAAAAAATCCGCCGTCATCCGTTCCTGCCCCGGCGGCGTGATGGTGATGGACCGCGACCACACCGCCCTCGGCCTCGACAATCTGGAATCCAAGGTCGTCACCAAGCGCCCGCCGACCAACGAGGAGATGCGCGCCATGCGCTTCGGCTGGCGGATCGTCAAACACGTCAAATCCAACGCGATCGTTTACTCCAGCTCCGACCGCACCCTCGGCATCGGCGCCGGCCAGATGAGCCGCGTGGATTCCTCGCGCATCGCCATTTGGAAAGCCCGCGAAGCCGGCCTGGATCTCAAAGGCAGCATCGTCGCCTCGGACGCGATGTTCCCGTTTGCCGACGGGCTGCAATCGGCGATCGACGCCGGAGCGACCGCCTGCATCCAGCCGGGCGGCTCGGTCCGCGACGAGGAAGTCATTGCCGCCGCCGACGCCGCCGGGATGGCCATGATCTTCACCGGTCACCGCCACTTCAGGCATTGAGTTGACGGGCAACCGTTCCTCGCCACATATACCAGCAGCCATGTCCCTCAAAGCCAAGCTCCGCTTCCTCCACCGGAAAATCGCACCGTGGGTGCTGCCCTTGCTTCTGCTCAGCGCCGCCACCGGCCTGATCTATCGGATCGGCCGGGCGTGGTTCGGCATGAGCAAGGAAACCGGCGGCAAAATCATGCATTTGCATTCCGGCGAATGGCTCGGGGAGGACGGCTCGGTGATCTATCTGTTCATCACCGGCGGCATCCTGTTGTTCCTGATTTTCTCAGGACTGTGGATGTATCTCACCAGCAAAAGCCCGAAGCCCGGCGCGCGGAAATCCCACCGCGTGCTTTCCATCGTTTTCTCGCTGCCACTCATCGTCACCGCCGTCACCGGCATCGCCTATCAGGCGGGCGGCAAGTGGTTCAACGCCGGCGAAGGGACGATGAAACTGTTGATGTCGCTGCACCAGGGAACCTGGCTGGGCAACACCTGGCGGCCGTTTTACATCCTGTTCATCGGACTCGGCCTGATCGGGCTGTGCCTCACCGGCCTGCGGATGGTGATGCCGAAGAAGCGCTGAGGAAACACCAGTCCGCGGCCTTGAGGTGATAGATCCGGGAGCTTCCTCGGCCCGTTTTCCCCGCCGGGCGACTGTCGGCTTCCGGAGTCAGCACATGAACGGAGAGCGCCATTTCCTGGGGCGAAATCTGCATGGTGCGTGCCCTGTAACCGGTCTGGCGGGCGATTTTCGAAGGGTTGGCAGCTAGCCCGGTGGCCAGGCAGAGAATGACCTCAGCACGGGAACTGACTCCGATCAAGGCGCGCAGGGCGAGCAGGAGATTGGGCGGCAGGGTGGGATTGGGTGGTCGGCTCATTCCGCGGACCTGAACGGGGGTTCGGAGCAGTCCACGGTTGGCGAATACCGGATCGAGAGTGGTTGGCGCGGGAGGACCGAAGAGGGAGATGGGATCGCCGTGGCGCGCGCCCTGTTTGGCAAAGGCCTTCCATTTCGGCTGACCACCTTCTTTGACCAACCAGTCGGCAATCGCAGCCTCACCACCTGCCGAGGGCGGCGGAGAGTGTCAGGGTGCTGTGCCCGCCGAAATGTTAGAAGCCTCGCGCAAGGGCGGTGCCGCCATTGCCGGGAGGGTGAACACCAAGGCGCAGACCGCGCTACTCAACCGCCGGAACATACTGGTCAACTCGGCGGTCATTGGATGGTTTCGAATCGGCGACGCCCCCGGAAATGCGCACGCGGGAGTCGTAGCGCAAGGTCTCGGAATTCGCGGCCATTTGCTGCGTGATCGGGACGCGGAGGGTTTGCACGCCATTCGGGGCGAGGTTGGTGATGTTGGCGTTGACCACGCCCATCGGCGTCGAGATGGACACCGCCGTGTTGATCAGCGATTCGGTGCCGCGGTTTTGAATGAGCACTTCGATCTGGCCGTGAGGCGCGCCGAGGGTCGGCGCGATGACCCGCTGGGAAGCCACCGCGGCATCGTAAATCCCGCGCTGTTTGGCGCTGAGGACACGGCCGAGGTCGGGCATGCCGGCCCCATATTCGGCGTCGGTTCCGGCTTCTCCGGCATCGTTGAGGTAGGAAAACAGAAGGTCCGCGGCTTGCTTCGGGGTGAGGTTTTTCGTCGTGGACTGGGTCATCACGGCGGCGATGGCCCCGGCGATGATCGGGCTGCTGAACGAAGTGCCGCTGACGCTCGCCGCTTGCTCGCCCAGCCACGCGGCATTGACTCCGAAGCCGGGGGCGGTGACGGCGAGTTGGCTGCCGGTGTTGGAGAAATCCAGATGATTTCCGGCCGCATCCACCGCGCCGACGGCGACCACTCCGCTGTGGGCGGCGGGATAGGTGACGCGATCGGTGCCATTGTTTCCGGAAGCGGCGACAATCAGCGAACCGGCGGTATTCGCATAAGCGATGGCATTCCTGACAATCGCGCTGTCGCCAAAGCTGCCCATCGAAATATTGATGATGCGCGCGCCTGCATCGACTGCCGCGACGATGCCCTTGGCGAGCAGGAAACTATCGGATTGTCCGAGATCGTTCGCGATCCGCACCGAGACGATGTCCGCCCCCGGAGCGACGCCGGGTGTTAGCGAATCGCGGCCGATGATCACCGAGGCCACCGCCGTGCCGTGGCCGTTCTGGATGGTCGCGCCTGGCGGCAGCCCGACCAGATCGAGCCATGAAATCTGACTTTGGAATGCCGGATGGGAGAGCACGCCGGTATCGAGGATGGCGATGCGCACGCCCGCGCCCCACGTGGAATTGTCCTCGGTGATCCCCAGCCATTCCAACAGACCCGCGCCCAGCTCCACAGCGCCGGCCTGGGCCTGGCCCTCGCCGATGGTCGGCACGTCCACCGGGAAAATCAGCGAGGTTTCCTCATCGCCATCCAACAAACCGGCCAGCTCGTCGGAGTTTAGAAATCCCACCCGCAGCGCGTTGAGCGCATCGAGCCGACCCATCAGGCGAATGCGGTCCCCTGCCCTCTTGAGAAAATCTTCGAGCGCGGCTTGATCCTTGAAAACGATCACCCGCTGGCCGGGAAGCGCGCCCGCGTCGATCGCCTCGGCGTCGGCGCGGTAAACCGGAGCCCGCTCGCCGCGCCGGAACCTGGGGGCCGGTTCGTCGGCCATGACGGTGCGGCGCGGGCCATTGCCGGCCGAAGGAGCCTCGGCTTTCGAAATTTTGCGGGGCGTCGCGGTGCCGGCAAACCAGTAACCCAGCATCGCGGTGGCCACGAAGCCGAGAATGGTGATGAAATATCGCCGCTGCATGACCACTACTTAACCCTGCGAAACGGAAACCGGCACTAAAAAATTCGACCCGCCCGAGCTGGTGGCCCGGATGGCGAATAATTTTCCATGGCGGATTTGCGAAATCCGCATCCATGCTTCCGCATGCCAACCACCCACACGACATCCGCTGCCGGCGGACGCTGGTTTCTCGTCCTGCTCGGCCTGTCCGTCGCGGCCCTCGGCGTGTTGTTCATCTGGCTGATGGGCCGCAGTTTCCTTCGAGCCAAGGAGATGCGTGGCTGGCCGGAAGTCGAATGCGTGATCCTCACCTCCGAAATCGAAGAACGCCGCAACGACCCGGCCTCACGGCGGGAATTCCGCCACAACCTCAGTTTCGGCTACGAATGGAACGGCGAGGCCCGCACCGGCGACCACCTCACCCTGCGCGGCAGCCCGTGGTCGTCACGCCAAGGCGAAGTCGAAAAACGCAGCCTGGAATTTCCCGTCGGAAAAAGGACCACCTGCCGCATCGATCCCACGAATGCGGATTTCGCGGTGCTCAAGCCGGATTCACTGGCCCCCGGTTACTCGATTTGGTTTCCCGCCCTGTTTGTGGTCGGAGGCCTCGGCATCTCGTGGCGGGCGATGGGATCGAAGACGGCGAAACATCGTTAGAATCCTTATAATCACAGGGAATATACGGCGCCGGAGGTTTTCAGGTGGTCTAAGGTTTTTATTGCGCGGTCTTTATTTCGTGGCTTAGACTCATCCCTCCGGGGGCGGGTGGCTTGGCAAGATGCCAAGCGCGGACGCATTCGGGCAATTTCTCCAACCTCAGACTCGATGAATCCAGATAGAGCGACCCTAAACTTCCTCAACAGTTTCCCAGAGGAGGCCAGAAGACGGGGTGAAATGCTTCAAAAGGACGGTGCCGTCACCCAGATTTTCGGCAACCATCTTTTCATCCAAGGCCGCGTCGAAGACGAGACCGGTGTTTTCCGCACCAGCCTGCGCCTTCAGGGAAACCGTTGGTTCGGCTCGTGCACCGCCGAGGACGAACTCATCGCCGGTGCCTGCCAGTATGCGACGATGATGGAGCGCATGCACCGCGGCGAGGACCTGCCGGAATCGCCCAACGAATCCGACGACACGCCGGTGCTCGACATCATCGAGGAAAAACTCGGCCGCGAACTCGACGACAAGGAGGCGGATTTCGTCACCAAAATCGAAAAGCGCTACCGCCGCTACGTGATCGAGGGCGAGCTCCACGACCACGACATGGTCCGCATCACCCCGCGTTGGGAAATCACCACCTACGAGCCGCTCGAACTCTGGCCAATGCCACCGGGCGACATCCTCGAGTTCTGGAACTACATCGCCTACGCCTTCTACAAAAAGAAACTCGCCTACCCCGAGTTCATGAGCGTGATCACCGACCTCGGCCACGTGCAGAAAAAAATGGCGGACTGGGAACAAGAGCGCGAAGTCGCCTCCTGGTATGACCGCATCGAGCAGGTCAACGAGCGTCCGCCGCAGGACGCTCCGGTCACCGTCGGCTTCCGCCTGGTCGCCACGATCAATGAGGCCCGTATCGAGGTGAAGGAGGAAAAAGCCAACACCTGGATCCAGCTCCGCGAAAAGAACGACATCGAAAACTACGTCACTCTCCACCACGAGGCCGCCCTGCTGATGGATGCCTCCAGCCAGACGCTGTGGGAACACTACCTCGCTTTCTACCGGAAATACGGCGACACCACCCTTGATTTCGATCAAGAGGAATCCTGCCGCTTCATGAACCGGGTGTTCCGCCAACCCGCTCTCACCGGCTACATCGTCAACCTCGACGAGCGCCCGTTCCGCGTCTCCGATGAGGCCCTCTCCTGGGTCTGTGAGGACGACCCCTACGATCCGAAGAGCTTCGCCCTGCAATTGGTCACCGCCACCGGCGAAAACGTCTCCCACTCGGTGCGCCTGCTTCCCGGCCGCAAGGAACTCTATCAGTCCGACGAAACCGTCTTCCCCGGCCCGCCACGCTGGCTTGAGGAAACCGACGTGATGCCGCGCTACCTGATCCCCAAGCGCGTCATCGATTCGCTCGAAGGCGTCGAGTTCCTGCGGAAAATCGGCGCATCGCTGCCCGAGTCGCTGAAAAAACGCGTCGTCGATCTCGAACTCAAGCCGCGTTTCGAAATGAAGCTCATCGCCGGCCTGACCGCCGCCGAGACCGAGCACTTGGTCATCGATGTCAACGCGATCGAAACCAAAGGCCGCCGCACCGAGCGCCTCACCAAGGAAGGTTGGGAACTCGCCGAGCAACAACCCGTCAAAGGCAAACAACTCCTGCGCTTCGCCCGTGAGGACCTCTATCCGGTCCCGGCGATCCTCGATGAGATGGGCCTCAGCTACGACGAGAAGCTGCTCGCCTTCAAATCCCGCATCACCAAGCAGTTCCCCGAAAAATTCGCGGAATGGATCAAGGCGATGCCCGAGAACATCGAACTCGACATCGACCTGCGCCTGCGCTCCATCCTGGCAGACCCGGTCACCGCCGCCGTCCGCTTCGAAGTCGTCGGCCAGGACATCGACTGGTTCGACCTCCGCATCGTCATCGACGTGCAAGGCGTCAATCTCTCCAAATCCCAGATCCGCCAGCTCGTCGCCGCCCGCGGCGGTTACGTCCGGATGGACGACGGCTCGTGGATGCGCCTCGAAATCAAACTCGATGCCGACCAACGCGAAGCCGTCACCCGCCTCGGCCTCGATCCCTTCGATCTATCCGGCGAGACCCACCGCATGCACGCCCTCCAACTCGCGGATCCGAAGGCCTCCGAAGTTTTCGACCCGAAAGCCTGGGAGCGCATCAAAAACCGCGCCGGAGACATCCAGCTCGAAGTCAATCCGGACCTTCCCGAAGGCCTCAACGCAACGCTGCGCCCCTATCAGATCGATGGCTTCAAGTTCCTCGCCTATCTGTCGGTCAACAATTTCGGCGGCATCCTCGCCGACGACATGGGTCTTGGAAAAACCATCCAGTCGCTCACCTATCTGCTCTGGCTGTTCGACGAGCACCGGAAAACCGGCGGCATGAAAAAGCCCGCGCTCGTCGTCTGTCCGAAGTCCGTGCTGGACGTCTGGTACAGCGAAGCCGGGAAATTCACCCCGCAGCTCAAGGTCAAGATCCTCAAGAATCGCGACGACATCAACGTCGAGCACATCCAGAACAACATCGACATCCTGGTGCTCAACTACGCCCAGCTGCGTGTC